>CAYWUK010000055.1:0-3877 GCA_964461475.1 uncultured Dehalococcoidaceae bacterium | reverse complement strand
GCGCAGTTCTCCATGCCGATGATGGCGACGTGGAATGTCGTTTGGCGCCAGTTCAGCCTCACCTCGCCCCTCCGCCCCCGATGTTGTAAAAATTGTCCGGCAGGCTGATATTATGCCAGGCAGCGGCCTGGTCGGCGCCGTTTTTGCCTCCCTCGCCTATCTGCAGCACCATGACCTTGTATCCGGCCACCTTGAGGTTGGCCAGCAAGGCAGGCAGGGCTGGCGATGGCTGGCAAAGCACCAGAATTATGGTTGTCCCCCAGGGCAGCCCCCTCCACTCCTCATGGAAGAAGTCTTCAAAAGGGCCGCCGGCTTTGGGTACGACCATGGCCAGGGCCTCTAATATGTTGGTTAGCTGGTGAAGCCCGCCGCCGGGCAGAATCTTTATCGGCTGGCCGGAATCGGGCAGATATGTGTTGGCAAAGAGCCCCACGGAGCTGCGCTGCTGCACGATGTAATTGGCGACGGAAGCGGCGGTGCTTACGCCCAGCTCAAAGTCCTCTTCGGAGCGGCTCTGATAGCGCGGAAAGCTGTCAACCGCCAGGAAGAGGGCCACCTTGAGCGTGGTGGTTGGCTCAAAGACCTTTACCTGCAGGTTCTGGTGGCGGGCGCTTGCCTTCCAGTTGATGTACCTCAGGCTGTCATGGTAGTTGTAGTCGCGCACACCGATGGTGCGGCTGGGGTCTTCGAAGATGCGCCGCTCGGCCTGGGTTTCCCCCATCGGATTCAGAGATGGTATGCCCAGCTGGTCTATCGGGAAGAGCTTGGGATAAACTATTATGCGGCCGTCCTGCGGCTGGCTGGCGGAGCGGGGATAAAAGCCGAAGATGTCACCGGAGCTTACCAGCACCGGCCCCAGCGGGTAGCACCCCCGCTTGCGGCAGAGCAGGCGGTAGCGCCAGCTTATCACCGTGTACCACAGCAACGAAGCGGCGTTGCTCAGGAGGCGATACCCGAATTTGGGAGACGGCTCAAGATGGGCGTCGTCCGGGGCGAGCTGGTCGGGTATCTCATCGTCAACCTGCACCCAGGGGAGGGGCAGGAGCTTGCGGTTTGTCAGGCGCAGTCGCAGTTCTATATGGTCCCCCGGGAAGGCGCGCTGCTCGCTGAGGAGGCGCTGGCAGCTAACGTTGGCCAGCGATAGCCGGCTCCACAGTTTGGCCAGGCCGGCGGCGGAGAGGAACAGGCCGATGAGGATGACTATGACCATCTGGCCGTTCCAGGCTGCCAGCAGGAGAAAGGCGAACAATGCCAGCAGGCCAAACCTGCTCAGAAATAGGGCTGTGGGTTCGGTGGCGTTATCCCCCTTATTGATGGTTGAGGTCTGAACGTCCTGAGGTTGGCCCATTTTATTTTTGACTCCTGATTTACAAGTGGGGCGATGGTCTATCGCCCTGGCGGGGGCAGTCGTTGAGCGCTTTCATCAACTCCAGCCCAGGGCCTTCTCGATGGCTGCTGTATCGGCCGGCAATTCAAGGAAAGGCGGGGCATTTTTCAGGGAGGTTTCGGTGTCTTTGAGGCCGTTGCCGGTCACCACGCACACCAGGCTCTTTTGCGAGAAGTCCATCCCTTTGTGTGTAAGCTTTATCAGTCCGGCCAGGGAGGCTGCTGAAGCCGGCTCGGCGAAGACGCCGGCCTCCGTGGCCATCAGCTTCTGCGCCGCCAGTATCTCGGCGTCGCTGACCATATCTATGGTCCCACCGGACTCGTCGCGCGCGGCGACGGCCCTCTGCCAGCTGGCCGGGTTGCCAATCCTTATCGCCGAGGCTACCGTCTCCGGCTCCTTGATGGGGTGGCCCCTGACGATGGGGGCGGCCCCTTCGGCCTGGAAGCCCATCATCAGCGGTTTGTGTCCGGCTTTGCCTGCCTTATGGTACTCTACGAAGCCTTTCCAGTATGCGGTGATATTGCCGGCGTTGCCCACCGGTATGAAGAGGTAGTCCGGCGCATCGCCCAGGTCATCGACTATCTCGAAGGCCGCCGTCTTCTGTCCTTCTATGCGGTTGGGGTTGAGGGAGTTCACCAGGGTAACCGGGTGCTTATCGGTGAGTTTTAATACTATCTCAAGGGCCTGGTCAAAATTGCCGTCGATGGCGATTATCTTCGCCCCATAGACAATGGCCTGTGCCAGCTTGCCCAGCGCAATCTTGCCTCTGGGTATGATGATTACCGCGGCCAGCCCGCAGCAGGCGGCATAAGCGGCGGCTGAAGCGCTGGTATTGCCGGTGGAGGCGCATATCAACGCCTTGCTGCCCTCTTCCAGCGCCTTGGCTACGGCCACCACCATGCCCCGGTCTTTGAATGAGCCGGTGGGATTGCACCCCTCCACCTTGAGGTGCAGCTCCCCGCAGCCAATTTTCTCCGCCAGCCGGTTGCACCTGACCAGGGGGGTGTCCCCCTCGCCCAGGGAGAGCATCGGGGTCTTGGCGGTGAGGGGAAGGAAATCCTTGTATTTAGCCAGTACTTTTGACTTCAGCGCGGGCCTCCATATCTGTGTCTTTATATGTCTTCCACCCGGATGAAATTATTTATCTCCTTGACCACCTTGAGCTTCGCCAGCTCGCCGAGGGCCGACTGCATGTCCCTTTCCCGGGCGGGATGTGTCATTATGACTAGCTCCGCCGTCCTGGCTGCGCTATCGGCTTCCTGCTGGATAACCGAGGCGATGCTGATGGAGTCGTTGCCGAAGACAGTGGCAATCTGCGCCAGGACGCCGGGGCGGTCGGTCACATTCATCCTGAGGTAATAGCGCGTTTCCACCTCGGCCATGGGCTTAACGTGCTTGCCCGATTCCAGTTTCCGCGGCGCTCCGCCGGCGACGCCGAGGGCAATCTGCTGTGCCGCTGCCACAACATCGGCCACGACGGCGCTGCTGGTGGGTTTGGCGCCGGCGCCCTCGCCAAAGAAGAGCACCTTACCGATGAGGTCGCCTTCCACCAGCACCGCATTATAGACGCCATCAACCTTGGCCAGGAAGGTGTCTTCGGGGATGAGGACGGGGTGGACGCGCGCCTCAATCTCTTTGCCGCTCTGCTTGGCGATGGCCAGCAGTTTTATGGTCAGTCCCAGTTCCCGCGCATAGCGGAAGTCCTGGCTGGCAAGACGCTTTATTCCTTCGCAGTAAACGTCCTCCGGCTGCACCCGGCTCTGAAAGGATAAGGAGGCGAGTATGGCCAGCTTGTACCTGGCATCTATGCCCTCAATGTCGTTTTCCGGGTTGGACTCGGCGTAGCCAAGCTCCTGAGCCTGCCTGAGGGCTGAGGGGAAATCTATCTTTTCCCTCGCCATCCTGGTGAGGATGTAGTTGGTAGTGCCGTTTATTATGGCGTATATGCCGCTTATGTCGTTGGCAACAAGGTCGTTTTTGAACGGGGAAATCAGTGGGATTCCGCCGCCGACGCTGGCCTCATAGCGCAGGCTAACCCCGTGCTGTTGGGAAAGGGCAAGCAGTTCAACCCCGTGCTTGGCGATGACCTCCTTGTTGACGGTGACTGCATGCTTGCCCTGGGTTATGGCCCTGGTCAAATACTCCAGGGCCGGGCTTTCGCCGCCTATTGCCTCAACGATTATATCTACCTCAGGTTCGGAGAAAAACTCGTCAGCGTCGGTGGTGAAGAGCTGCCCGGGCAGCTCCTGCGCCAGAGGCTTATCTAAATCAGCCGGCAATACCTTTATTTTGCGCAGGATAAGAGGGCAACCGACCTGCTCAGCCAGGGAATCTGCTTTGGCGGATAACACCCTGGCCACCTGCCCCCCGATTACCCCCAGCCCTATCAAGCCTATGCCCACGCCTTTTCTTTTCATATAGTCTTCTTCGCCCGGCTTAAGGTTTTGACGCTCGTGCGATTGCCCAGTCCTTCTTTGCGGGGTCTTTGAA
>CAYWUK010000054.1:0-9483 GCA_964461475.1 uncultured Dehalococcoidaceae bacterium | reverse complement strand
GACCAGGACGAGGGGCGAGATTGCGCAGACTAAGGGCCGCTTGCAGTACCTGGAGCGCACTTCGGAGACATCGCTGATTGAAGTTAACCTGGACCAGTCCAAGCTTGAAGTCAAGTTCACCGCCAATCGGGCGACGGTAAAATCAGGCGAGGCTGTACGGTTTCAGGGACAGATTGCCGGCGGCTTTACTCCATATAGCTATGAATGGGATTTTGGCGATGGCACCACCAGCACCGCCGCTGTGCCGTCCCATTCTTATAAGTCTTCCGGCACTTATACGGTATCGCTTATCGTTACCGACGATAGAGGCAATGAGGATTCAGAGGTCAGGGAGAATTATATCAATGTTCTCCCCGGCTGGAGCGCCGGGAGCATTGCCAGCAGCGCCTGGAATGGCTTAACCACCTTCGGGAGGGTGCTGGCGGACATCCTCATATGGCTTGGCATCTTCAGCCCGGTGTGGATAATCGCTGGTGGCATATTCTTCTGGTGGCGCCGTCGTCGCAGGAAGGCTAGGGGATAAGCCGCCTGATAATCTCTTCCTGGCTCAGGCCGGCGATATCTATAACCTTGTTGCGGCTGGTATGCCCTTTGACGATGGTCAACGAGCCTTTGCCCACGCCCAGAGCCTTGCTGAGGAAGGATATCAGTTCCTGGTTGGCCCTGCCTTTAACTGGAGGAGCTGCCACCTTTATCTGTAATGCCCCTTCGCCGAAGCCGGCGACCTCGTTCCTGGCAGCGTTTGGATGAACTCGTAACGATATCTTCATCTGAGCTGGGACAACTGGCTAGGGTATGCTGGCCCCAACCGGGCATTTTTTAGACCAGCATACGTGGCAGTATTCAAAAGGGAGCTTTTGCTGAATAAGGGCTTGCCACTCTCCGGCGGGTAAACAGGTCCCCAGGGGCAGGTCCAGCTCGGCCAGCAACGAGGCGTCCTGTTTACTGAGCACATCTTCGCCGCTTCGCGGGCTATTGCAGCGATTGTCCACACAGACCAGGCAATGCTCGCAGATGTCATCTGCGCCCTCAATTACCTTTATCAAGGCCTCTTTCTGATGGAGCACGACATTCTTTAGCTGCTTCCGCGTTACCAGATAGCCCGGGCCCCAGTAGCTGGGCTCGACTGGTTCGGGCACTCTGGGCATGCAGCAAATATGGTGAAATCGCAGATGCCAGACCTTGTCGTCTGCAAGGCTTTTCATGGGCTATTCAGTCCTATCCGTTTTGTTTAACCGTCGGTGGAAGGTGGCTAATCGTAGCTTCCGCCCCGCGCGAGGATAAAAGCAATTGAGGCTAATAGTAGAATAGCCGACAATATAAACCAGAACGTCCAGGTGAGCTGGGCTTCGATTAGCGGAATTATGTCCAGCGCGGTGACGATGCCTATTACTGCGCTGAGTCCGCCAATAGCCCCAATTATTGCTGCTATCGCTCCCATTGTTAAACCTCCATTTTCGCTTTGTAATCTCTGATGTTATATAATCAACCTGAAACAGATTAAAAAGGCGCTTTTGACAATAATAGCACGAAGATAACAAATAATCCATACTTTTATCCAGGAAAAAGGAATATTGGATTGTAATATATATGTTATTAAAGGCAATGGGAGCATTGAGGACGGCATCATCAAATGGCATTGAACGAAGCGACGGCAGAATCATTTGAGCTTGGGCCGATAAGGCCGCCCAGCGAGGCCTATTCCCTGCTTATCCGCGTCACGCGGAATTGCCCCTGGAACAGGTGCCGCTTTTGCCCCACCTACAAGGGGCAAAAGTTTGAACTGAGGTCGGTTCAGGAAATCAAACAGGAGATAAGCGCAGTAAGGCTTATCCGGGACAGGATTACCGAAATGGCCTGGAAGTCTGGACAGGGCGACCGGCTGGAGAGGGCGGCGGCCAAGGTCTTTTACGCTCCTCCCAGCGATGCCTACCGTAACGTGGCTTTATGGCTGTACGCTGGCGGCAAGAGCGTCTTCCTTCAGGATGCCAATACCTTGATTATGAAAACCGATGACCTTGTTGAGATAATCAGGTTCCTTAAGGAAAACTTCCCCAGCATCGAACGCATCACCAGCTACGCCAGGTCGAAGACGGCCGCCAGGAAAAGCCTTGAAGAATTAAAAAGGTTGCACGAGGCTGGCCTTTCTCGCGTCCACATCGGGCTGGAATCTGGGCATGACCCCCTGCTGCAATATATGGACAAGGGGGTTACCGCAGCGGAGCACATCGCCGGGGGCAAAAAGGTGGTGGCATCGGGAATCTCACTGTGTGAGTACGTAGTCCTTGGACTTGGCGGCAGGAAGATGTGGCGGGGACATGCCACCGAGACGGCCAAGGTGCTGAACGAGATAAACCCGGATTACATCAGGGTAAGGACCTTGAGCGTCAACGACCGTATGCCGTTGTATGAGGACGTGTTAAAGGGCGATTTCGTGAGGCAGACGGACGAGGAGATTATAGAAGAAGAAAGGTTGATGATTGAGAGCCTGGAATGCGAGTCAAACTTTGTCAGTGACCATATCACTAATCTATTGCAGGAAGTAGAAGGCAAGCTGCCCCAGGATAAGGGGAAGATGCTGGCCGTCATAAGCAGGTTTCAAGGTTTATCGCCCGAGGAGAGGATGCATTTCAAGGTCGGCCGCAGGGTGGGTATATACACTTATTTAGATGAGCTCAATGATGTACGAAGGCGTGATGCGGTAGAGCAGGTCATACAGAGGATTGCCCAGGGTGATACCGAGTTAAACGAGGACTTGTTGTACGGCTTGATGCGGGGATTTATCGTCTGAGCGGCGGACTGGATGGTATTTTATGACGAACCTGGCACAGGAAATCGGAGATTTGCTCCGCCAGAAGGGGTTGACCCTGGGGGTGGTTGAGTCGGCCACTGGCGGCCTGATTTCGCACCTGATAACCAATGTCCCCGGCAGCTCAGGTTGCTATAAGGGTTCAATTACCTCTTACAGCAATGAGGTTAAGGTGGAGGTGGTCGGCGTCAATGAGGATACTATCAGGCGGTCTGGTGCGGTGAGCCATCAGGTGGCGGAGGAGATGGCGCAGGGTGGCAGGAGGGTGTTGGGAGTTGACATATGTTTGGCTGATACCGGCATAGCCGGACCCGGAGGTGCCACTGTGGGGAAGCCAGTGGGCTTGTTCTACATCGGTCTGTCCCACCGCGCCGGGACTTACAGCAGGAAACACATCTTTCAGGGAGACAGGGAAGAGAATAAGAGGAATGCCGCCGAAGCAGCCCTGCGCTGGTTGAAGGAATACCTGATAAGCCTGGATAGCTAGCTTGTCCAATGAGATAAGCGAGAAAATTCTTCATGCAAAAGAAAGGGAACCAGGCCAATAGCGCCTCAACTGCTCCAGCCGGCAAAGGTAAACCATATTCTGGCTGGACGGTGGCTATTGCCGGCGCAATTGCTGTCCTGGCGGCGGACAATTTTCACTATACCTTTGGCGTCTTTGTCCAACCCATAGTTGATAAATTTGGCTGGTCAAGGGCGGCCGTCTCCGGCTGCGTTTCCGCCAGGAGTGTGATAAGCGGCATAGCTTCGCCTGTATTTGGCTTCTTGAGCGACAGGTATAATCCCAGGAAGCTCATTCTCATGGGCATTTTTATAGTCGGTGCAGGTTACCTGCTGGCTTCCCTCCTGACCAGTATCTGGCAGTTGTATCTTTTTCTGAGCTTCTTTCTGGGGCTGGGCATGGTCGCCTTGTTTATTCCCATAATAAGCATTGTTACCAAATGGTTTGGTGGCAGGGCAGCGCTGGCCAACGGCATTGTTATGAGCGGCTTCGGCCTGGCCCAGATTATACTACCGCCGCTGGTGACCTTTCTCATCTTGAGATTTGGCCTTGCGATATGCTTTATTGTTCTCGGCATAACCGCATTGGTAGCGGGAAGCTTAGCCTGGAAATTCATTAGGATGCCTCCAACTGCGGATGAAGAGAAACCCATGCCCGTTAGCGGAGCGACGTTTGAATCCATTAGCACTCTGCCCGGGGCCGGAATTCAGTATAAACTCTCGGATGTGTTGCGCACCAGAACGTTGTGGATTCTTTTCCTGGTTTTCATGGTGGTGGCAAATAGCTACCAGATGATAATGATTCACATCGTGCCTGCGGCCATAGATGCAGGCGTAAACGCCGAGGCGGCGGCCATTATACTCACCTTAAGTGGGGCGTCCTGCACGTTGGGCAGGCTGGGCATTGGCTTTGTGTCTGCTAAAATCGGCAGTAAAACGACGCTTTCTCTCTGTCTGGCTCTGCAAGCGCTTTTGCTCTTTCCTCTGGCCGGAGCCCGCGACTTGACAGCTTTTTATGCTATCACTACCATTTATGGGCTGGCCTATGGCGGAGTAACCCCCCTTATCCCCGTGCTGGTGGGAGAAATTTTCGGCACAAGGCTGGTGGGTTCTACCTTTGGTGTGCTGAATGCGGCTTATACCGCAGGGGCGGCTATAGGGCCATTGTTGGCCGGATATGTATTTGACGTTACCGGCAGCTATTATATCGCCTTTCTCTACGCTGGAGTAGTTATGGCGGTGGCTTTTGTCAGTTCTGTTATGTTGCCCGGTCAAGGGGGGGAAAGAGGTCGCTATTTAATCATGGGAGTGAAGAACAGGAAAGTTATGCTGACGGAAAAACAGGTGGTTACCTGCTTTCTTGAGTCTGAAGGCGGGATACTGATTCTGCGCCGCAGCGAGAAAGTCGGCAGCTATCAGGGGAGATGGGCTGGGGTCAGCGGCTATGTGGAGACCGCGCCCGATGAACAGGCCCTGACGGAGATGATGGAGGAGGTCGGCTTGCTCAAAGAAGACGTTAAGCTGCTGAAAAAAGGCGAGCCGCTGCCAGTTGAAGATGAGCAGCTTGGCGTTAGATGGATTGTGAATCCCTATCTATTTCATTTAAAAGACCGGGGCAAAATCAGGATTGACTGGGAGCACAAAGAGTTGAAGTGGATAAAGCCGGAGGCAATAGGTGATTTCAAGACGGTGCCCAGGCTCAAAGAAGCCCTGGCGCGCGTATATGATTTTTAATCAGTTCCGATGCAGCTTACTCTTTGCGCAGCGTGTCCAGTATTCGCCTTCTCTCATCGGTTTCCAGCCCCAATATATTTAACAGCCTTTTTACGAATCTGAAACTGGCCTCATACTCAGGGCTGACGAGTTCAGACACCCCTAGTTCCTTGAGCTTATCGGCGTCTTTCCTGCGGTGTACCCGGGCAAGTATCTTTAGCCTGGGATTGATGCTCAGCGCGTTTTTCACCGTGATTTCCACCGCCATCGGGTCTGGATATGTAACCACCATTGCCTTGGCGATGCCGAGGTCAACTTTGGATAAGACGTTCATGTTAGTAGCATCGCCGTATATGCGCGGCCGACTGCTAACCTTCGCTTCTGAAACGCGCTCAGGGTCGACATCAATGACGATGAAGGGGATTCCGGCGCTTTGCAGTCCCCTGGCTATGGACTCTCCGACTCTTCCGTATCCGGCAATCACCACCCGTTTCAGCTCCTCGGGTGGTGCAGTGACTGGCGATGGTGTTACCTCTTTGGCAGCCAGCCGTCGGGCGCCCGGAAGCAAAGCCGGTTTCTGGTACAGCCTGGAGATGAAGCTGATGGAAAGCGGCGTCAGCAGCATAGTGATAATGGCTCCAGAGATAATCAAGGAATAAAATTGGTCTGTGACAATCCCATTGTTGACTCCTCCTTGGGCCAGGATGAAGCCGAACTCGCCAATCTGAAAGAGGCCGACCCCGCTCAGGGTGGCTACCCGTGAACTGAAACCGAAGAGCCTTACGATACTGAAAACAACCAGCAGTTTCAAGACAATAATGACCGCCACCACCAGTGCTACCGATTGCCAGTGGTTAAACAGGAAGCGAGGGTCAAGCAACATGCCCAGGGAAACGAAGAAGAGGGTGGCAAAAATGTCCCTCAAAGGAGTGATTTCTGCCAGGGCCTGGTGCACGAACCTCGTTTCACGCAAAACAAGGCCGACCAGGAAGGCACCGAAGACTATTGAGAGTCCGAATAATTCAGTCCCTATTGCAGCCGCCAGGCTTAAAACCAGGACGGTCAGTAGAAACAATTCCCGTGCCCTCACGCCGCCGACGTTGCCCAATAGCCAGGGCAGTATCCACCGCCCCAATGCGATGGCCATTCCGATAAAGATAACCCCTTTTCCTGCGGCCATGGCCAGAGATTAAGGGGTAAATTCTCCGCCACCCCGCCCATTAGCGGCATGATGACCATCATGACTACTACGGATATGTCCTGTAGAATGAGCATGGCAAGCATTATCCGCCCATGAACAGAAGCCAGCTCCCCTCGTTCCATAAGGATTTTCAAACATACTGCTGTGCTGCTGAGGGATATAATCAGGCCGAACAGGCTGGCCTGAGGTACAGGCCATCGCAATAGGAACAGGCCAAGAATAAGCCCCAGGGCGAAAGTGCCGGTAATCTGGATAATTCCACCCCATATCCCCACCTTGCCTACTTCGCGCAGCTGAGTTATTGAAATCTCCAGCCCCAGGGTGAACATCAACAGAGTGACTCCGATAGTAGCCGAAGCCTTGACAATTTCCACATCGCCTACCAGGCCAAGGGCATGTGGCCCGATGGCTACGCCAACTATCAGGTAGCCTAAAATAATCGGTTGTCTCAGCCGATGGGCCAGCATTCCACCGACCAGCGCTGCCGCCAGCAGAATTGCAATGGTAACAAACGGGTCTGATTGCTGCATGGTTCCTCGCTAAAGCCTGCCTTAGTATTTTAACAGACCGCAGGCTCAGTTCAAACTGCTTTCGCTTTAATTTAGAGCGGATTGTCGGCCCATGAAATCAATAACCTGTTGCGGGGTGAGCAGGCCGTCCTCGGTTACTATTCCTGCGATTAGCTCGGGTGGGGTGATATCAAAATAGGGGTTCTTGACCTCCACGTCAGGGGGCAGTGTTCCCGGCATAACCACCTCAGACGGCTCTTTTCCCTCCAGGTCAACCTCATCGCCTCTGATGCGGCTGTCGAACTTGAGCGTCTCGCATAGCACATAGAAGGGGATGCCGGCCCTCTCTGCCGCCAGCGCCAGTTGATAAGTTCCTATGCCATTGACCAGCTTGCCGTCGGCGCATATCCTGTCGGCGCCAACTATAATCTTGTTTGTCCTGGGTGTGTAAAGACCGACAGCAGCATCGTCAATAAACGTGACTCGAATACCATAACCTGCGAGTTCCCGGGCGATATTCTCCCCGCTGCGCCCTGGCCCAGACCTCGTGACTATAGCCGAGAAATCTTTTGTTTCGCGAGCTGCGCTGAGCATTGCCATCACCGTTGAGCTGTAGCTGTGCGTCATTATTACGTCGTCGGCCTTAATCAGCTCGGCGCCGCGCCTGGCAATCTGGACTATGGCCTGCAGCGAGGCATCAATGGCTGCATCGGCTTCGGAAATTGCCAGCTTCCTGGCTGCTTCTAAATCCAGGCCAGAGGATTTCTCGGAGATTTTCCCGAGCAAGCTGCTGACGATGTTGAATATGGACGCCATGGCAGGGCGGGCGGACATCAGCGCCTGGCCTATCTTCCTCTGCTCAAGCAGAAATTGTGCGGCGGTCACTGCCTGGCTGCTTTCGGCGGCGGCCTTTAGCAGCTGTGCCGCTTCCCTTGCCAGCTGGCTGGCACCGTGAACTTTGTCTCTCCTTATTTCTTCTATTATAAGGTGGATGACCTCCGGGTTCATATCCATGTTAGCATTCTATCAGCACCGCACGGACAGGTCAAAGCAGACCTTATCCTCGCCTGGGATTTATTGCCATTGGTGCTCATCGATGCTATACTCAGGAATACGCTGCATTAGGAGTTTTTGTTGAAAAGAATAGATGGCCGCAATTTTGATGAGCTACGGGAGATAAAGATAATACGCGGCGCCCAGAGGTTCGCCGAAGGGTCGGCGCTGATAGAGGTGGGAAAGACCCGCGTATTGTGTTCTGCCAGCGTTGAGGAAAGGGTGCCCAATTTCCTCAAGGGGAGTCGCACTGGCTGGGTTACCGCCGAGTATGCCATGCTCCCCAGGGCTACGGTTACGCGGACGC
The DNA here is from genome assembly GCA_964461475.1 of uncultured Dehalococcoidaceae bacterium. Lineage (GTDB taxonomy): Bacteria > Chloroflexota > Dehalococcoidia > Dehalococcoidales > RBG-16-60-22 > CAYWUK01. The sequence continues at coordinate 1,387 of CAYWUK010000054.1, read as the reverse complement.
CGCGCGATTCTATGGTGGGCAAGGTGGGGGGCAGAAACCAGGAAATACAGCGCTTCATCGGGCGTTCCTTGAGGGGGGTGGTTGACCTTGCCGAGATGGGGGAGAGGTCAGTAATTCTGGACTGCGATGTGCTTCAGGCGGATGGCGGCACAAGGACGGCGGCGGTTACCGGTGCCTATGTGGCCCTGCATCAAGCCTTTGAGACAATAGCCAATATGGGGATAATATCGTCCATTCCCCTGAAAAGCGCCGTAGCTGCGGTGAGCGTCGGCATCGTGCACGATTTGATGCTGCTGGATTTGTGCTACGATGAGGACTGCAATGCGGCCGTTGACTTCAATGTGGTGATGACCAGCAAGGGTGACTTCGTTGAGGTCCAGGGCACGGCTGAAGGCAAGCCATTCTCAAAGCAGACGATTGATTCTTTGCTCGCCCTTGGTGAAAAGGGAATCAGGCGGCTGTTTGAGGTCCAGCAGGAAGCCATGAAGGTGAGATAGGCGTTTAAGCCCTTACCTGGCCGTTGCCAACGATAATCCACTTGTAGGTGGTCAGTTCCTTTAATCCCAGCGGGCCGCGAGCATGCAGTTTCTGGGTGCTGATGCCCACCTCTGCCCCCAGGCCGAACTGGCTTCCATCGGTGAAGCGCGTGCTGGCGTTGGCATAGACACAGGCGGCATCTACCTCATCGAGAAAGCGCGCCGTCGCCTGCTTATCCTCGGCGATAATAGCCTCGGAGTGCCCTGAGCTGTACCTTTCAATATGGGCGAGAGCCTCGTCAAGGGAGTCCACCACCTTCACCGCTGCCACCAGCGCCAGGAACTCCCTGCCCCAGTCGTCCGCCGCTGCCGGGACTATTTTCAAGGCCGTATTTGGCTTCAGGATGGCCAGGGCGCGCTCGTCGCAGCGCATCTCTACGCCCGCTTTGGCCCATTCTGCGCCCGCCCTGGGCAGACAGCGCCCGGCGATATCGGCATGGACCAGCAGGGTATCCAGGGCATTGCATACCGTGGGCCGCTGTACCTTGGCATTGAAGGCTATGGCCACCGCCTTGTCCACGTCGGCGCTCCTGTCTACGTAAGTGTGGCAAACGCCGATGCCGCCGCTGACCACCGCCATAGTGGCATTGGCGCAGACGAATTTAATCAGGTCGGCCCCGCCCCGTGGGATTATCAGGTCAATGACTTCATTCATCTTGAGCATGTGGTTGATCAGGGCGCGGTCGGTATTTTCGATGAACTGCACCGCGCCATCGGGCATCCCCGCCCTGGCGCAGGCTTGTTGAACTACCCGGGACAGGGCGCTGTTGGAGCGTACCGCCTCCTTGCCGCCCCTGAGGATGATGGCGTTGCCCGCTTTCAGGCAGATGGCGGAGATGTGGAACTTGTTG
>CAYWUK010000053.1:0-9515 GCA_964461475.1 uncultured Dehalococcoidaceae bacterium | reverse complement strand
AGGCACTCCCAACTCTGAGAGGGCCTTCGGTAGCAGCGACTCCGTTTCGGGCTGGCCGCAGAAGCCCTCAAAAAGGTTGAAGGCCAGGTCTGCATCCAGCGGCTGAAGTTTTCTTATGGCCTGCTCAAAAGGCGGCTCAAGGGGCAGCAGGGCAACATTATAGCCGAACTCAAGCAATGCCTGGTGCACCGCCCTCACTGCGCTGAGGACGCCCAGCACCGCCTTTTCCTCGCCGGCGCTGTCATAGCGCGAGGGGCGCGGCTCGTTGTAGATGATGGCTAGACGCGAACGCATTGCGGGTACCTCTCCAGGGCGGCATCGAGCACGGCAGCTATCAGGGCTTCATGCGTCCAGCCCAGCTTAACGGCCATGATGACCAGGTCGCTGTAGGTCCCCAGTCCGGGCAGGGGGTTTATTTCAAGGAAGTAGGGTATCCCTCCGGGGCCGACCCTGAAGTCCACGCGGGCAAAATCGCGGCAGCCGAGCGATTTAAAAGCCTTGAGGCTGTATGACTCCAGCTTATTCAAGATTTCTTCGCCGAGGCGGGCGGGGCATTCATAGTCCACCAGGTTGAGGTAATCGCGTTTCACTTCAACTGAATATATGAAATGCCCGTCGTTTTTTCTGGGGAGTATGCGCATCATGCCCAGCACTTTGGGCGATGAATTGCCGATGATGCCCACCGTGACCTCATCGCCGGCGATGAACTCCTCAACCATGGCCGGCTGCTGGTAGCCGCAAAGCATCCTATACGCTTCCTCCTGCGCCTGTTCTGCGCTGAAGGCGAGGGAGGTGGCGTGTACCCCTTTGCTTGAGCCTTCATGCGCCGGTTTGACGATGGCCGGGAAGGGGAACCCCTGCCACGATGTCTGGCAGAGCGCTTCGCTGTCGGCTATCTCCAGCCATCTCGGCGTGGCAATTCCCTCCGCAGCAGCAAACTTCTTGGTCAGCGGCTTGTCCAGGCATACCGCCAGGCACTGGGGGTCGGAGCCGGTGTATGGTATATCCAGCATCTCCAGTATAGAGGGCACCTGGGACTCCCGGCTGCGGTATTTGCCCCTGCCCTCGGCGATGTTGAAGACGAAGTCCACCTTCTCGCGGCGGATATTGTCGAGGAACTCGCTGCCCCCGCCAAGCAGGACGACCGTATGTCCCTTAGCCTCCAGGGCTGCCGAAATAATCTCTACAGTCTCGGGGCAGTCGTATTCCTCAAGAGAATCGTCGCCAGCGCCTTCCGCCAGCGCCGCCTCTTTAAGATCGTACGATAGCCCTTTATCCGCATCTCGCCTTCCTTCGGGTGTGTGTTGCGTTTCCGTTCGGGACAGCAGCCCTTCGGCGGTGGCCACCGAAGCAAGTTCCGCGTTTGCCTCTGTGCGATGGTGGGCAGGGTTACGATAGCGGTATATCTGCCCCTCGTAGTTCTTCAGCAGCAGTTCTTCCTCGCTCTGCGACAGCACGTAGTTCGGTTGCAGAGGGACTTTGCCGCCGCCGTGAGAAAGGTCCACCACGAAGGTGGGCACGGCCAGGCCTGAAGTATGACCGCGCATGCCCTCAATTATCTTTATGCCGGTCTCTACCGTGGTGCGAAGGTGTTCCGTCCCCTGCACCTCGTCGCACTGGAAGAGGTAGTAGGGGCGTACCTTTATGCGCAGAAGCCCCTGACATAGCTTCAACTGGGTCTCAACCGTATCGTTTACACCGCGCAGGAGCACGGACTGGTTGTTCACCGGCACGCCGCTGCGCAGCAGGCGGTCGCACGCCTCTGCCGACTCCGCTGTTATCTCGCGGGGATGGTTAAAGTGGGTATTGAGCCATATCGGGCCGTATTTGGACAGCATATCGCACAACTCGGCATCAATGCGCTGGGGCAGCACCACAGGAAACCTGGTGCCGATGCGTATGATTTCAATATGTCCTATTTCCCTTATCCTGGAAAGGATGTCTCCCAGCCGGCGCGTGGATAGCGTCAGCGGGTCGCCGCCGGAGACGATAACGTCCCTGATAGCTTTGTTCTGGCGCAGGTAATTGAGCATGGTGTCAATCTCGGCGTCGTTGCGCACCCAGCCGCCATGTCGCCATTCTCGCTTTCTGGTGCAGTGGCGGCAGAGCATGGGGCAGATATCGGTAAGCACCATCAAGGCCCTGTCGGGATAGCGGTGAACCAGGCCAGGAACTACGGAGTCCTCTTCCTCCGTCAGAGGGTCTTCAAGGCCTATCGTGCTCATGGTCATTTCCATGATGGATGGCACGGCCTGTGCCCTTATCGGGTCGGCGGGGTCATAGGGGTTGATTAACGAGAGGTAATAGGGGGTTATTGATAGGGGATAGCGCCTGGTCACCAGGCGCAGCTGCGCCTGTTCCTTAGCTGATAAGGGGATGAACTGGCTTAACTGGCTGATGGTGGTGATTCTGTTGCGGAAGTGCCATTTCCAGTCGTTCCATGCGGCTGAAGGCACGTTTTTCAGCGCTATAAAATCGCCAGTAGCCGTATTACCGGGAGGCTCTTCTTCGGTGTTTATAATAATGTCAGACTTACCAGGAGGTTCATCTTCCGTGGCAGGCATAATGCCGTTTTCAACGTAGTGCTCTCTTGTTCTGGGTGCGGGTTTGTTCCTTGTGGCCACTGATGGCGTTTTCACTTTTGTTTTCTTTCTGCTCCTTTATTTTGAAAATTTATTTGTTGCTTTCTCAGGAAATATAATTAGGTAAATACTTGTAATAACTTATTATTTATCCTATAATATACATGATTTATATTTCCTTATTAAAATTATACATCTTAGCAGAGACTTGTCAATAGATTTTTGGGTGAAAACATGATATTGGCAAAAAATATTTTTGGGGACGATTTCAGCAAGGAGGTGCAGGCATGCCGGGATGGAAGTTTCTTACCAATCATTCCCTGGTGTTGTGCTTAATCGCCCAGCAGCCGCGAATTACCGCCCGCGAGATTTCCTCAACGATAGGCATCACGGAAAAGGCGACGCGTAATATCATCAATGACCTTGAGGCTGACGGCTACGTTACCAAAAAGAGAGAGGGGCGCCGCATCAGATACAGGGTTGATGCCGATTTGCCGCTCCGCAGCGAGGCGCAACAGGACAAGGCCATCGGCGACCTTCTGGAGGCCCTCGGCTGGAAGAGGCGAAAGAGACAAGCGAAGAAAGAGACAGCCTCTCCGGTTGGATAGGAAGTCCGGGCGATTCTCTTGCGCCAGCAAAGCCGGTGCTAAATTAAGGTCATCTCTTCATTCCGGCATAACAATCTTTGCGGCCATGATTCTTTCTTTTCCCCATTTTCATTCTTAAGTGATATACTGTAATTATATTCTCAGATAGCAGGGCCGGGATATGCGATTTTCCGTTATTATCCCCACTTTAAATGAGGCAGAGGTCATAAATGAGCGCATCGTTCAAGTGCGCTCTCTTAATCCTGAGGTTGAGATAATAGTGGCCGATGGCGGCAGCACAGACAGCACTGTTAAGATTGCGGAGTTGCGGGGTGTTAAGGTCTGCCGTTCCAGGCGTGGCAAGGGGTGGCAGTGCAATGCGGGGGCAGCCCTTGCCTCAGGCGATGTCCTTGCCTTTCTGCATGCGGATGCCGCTTTGCCGCCGGGGGCATTCGCGCAGTTGGAAGATATCTTTAGAGATGACAAGGTTCAAATTGGCACATTTCGCCTGTCGTTCGACGTGGAGCACTGGCTTCTCCGCTTCTTCCATCTGCTTTCCCGGCTTGACCCTGGCCTGATGCGTTTCGGGGACCAGTGCATCGTGGTGCGGAAATCTTTTTTCAATTCGCTCGGCGGCTTTCCGGAGCTAAGCCTCTTTGAGGATATCGGCCTGATGCGGAAGGCAAGAAAAGTTGCCAGAATCCATCGTTTTCCCATGGTGGTAACAGCTTCCTCGCGCCGGTTCTTGCAGAACGGCTTCATCAAGCAGCAGGTGCGCAATGTGTTCTATACGCTTCTGTATTTTCTGGGCATGCCGCCGGAGAAAATCGCGGTTAAATATGAGTGCAGCAACAGCAGGCTAGGCAGCGCTGCAATAATTATCTTCGCGCGCTTTCCCCGTCCTGGCGAGGTTAAAACGCGCATGTCAGATTCATTGAGCGGGGAAGTTGCGGCTAACTTCTACAGGCTGTGTGCCGAGCGCGTTTTTGACGAGAGCAGCAAATTGCCGGATAACATCCGAAAGCACGTCGTTTACGCAGGGGAAAAAGACGGCGATGAAATAAGGCGCTGGGCCGGCGCGCAGTTTCGCTTCTCGCCTCAGGTTGGAGGCGGGCTCGGAAAGAGGATAGAGCGCGCCTTCAGCGCCGTGTTTAAAGAAGGTGCGCGGAAGGTAATCATACTGGCCAGCGATGTGCCGGACCTTTCGGCGGAGATAATCGATGATGCTATCAGGATGCTTGAACGACATGATATTGTTATCGGCCCCTGCCTTGATGGCGGGTATTATTTGCTCGGGATGAAGAAGCTGTATAAGAAGCTCTTTCGCAGGATTTCATGGAGCACGGAGCAGGTCTACCAGCAGACGATATCCTGCGCGGAGAAGATGGAACTCACCGTCTATAATTTGCCATCCCTTGCCGATATTGATACCGAGGAAGACCTTCGCAAATGGTCGGCAATGGTCACCTGTGCTTCCCATCCTGTGCTGCAATACGCCAGGGCTCTCGGCTTTAAAGCCGGCCAAGATTGAATTTAGAGGTGTGGAGCACTGCTGTGAGTTTATCTGACATAACTGAGATTGCCAGAGGCGGCGAACGCTATAAGTTTGAGGCTGCCCTCGCGGAGCACAGTATTGTCGTTTCACCTCTCGCTATTGAGACGCTCTGGGTCAATATCACTCGCCAGTGCAACCAGTCCTGCGTTCACTGCCACGTGGATGCCTCTCCGGCCCGCCAGGAACATATGGGCCGTGCTGTGCTTGATAAATGTCTTGAGGTGCTGTCTCAGTATGACTTCTGCCGCAATGTCGACATCACAGGGGGAGCGCCGGAGCTTAATCCAGACTTCGACTATTTTGTGGTTGAGGCGAGGAAATTGGGCAAGCACGTGCTGGTGCGGTCGAATATCACGGTGATTATGGATGGCAATCCCCGCACCGGCGATAGCAAGATGTATCTTCCTGAGTTTTTTGCTGATAACCGGGTGGAAATCATCGCCTCTCTACCGCACTATACGCAATGCATCACCGACCGTATACGGGGGCGAGGGGTCTTTGCCAAGAGCATTGGCGGCCTGCGCCTGCTCAATGCACAGGGCTATGGAAGGGCTGGCAGCGGGCTTATTTTGAATCTGGTCTATAACTGCGATGGCGCTTTATCTCCGTGTGATTGCGCTGGCCTTGAAGATGAATTCAAAAGGATGTTGCTGCGCGACTACGGCATCGAGTTCAACAGGCTTTTTGCGGTCACCAATATGCCAATAAATCGTTTCGGGTTGTGGCTTCAGCGGACGGGAGTTTATCATGAATACATGCAGAAGCTGGTTTGTGCCTTTAGCGCTGCGGCGACTGATGAATTGGTCTGTCGCTCGCACATAAGCGTCGGCTATGACGGGCGACTTTACGACTGCGATTTCAACCAGATGCTGAATTTGCAAATCGGCGAGGACGAGCCTGCCACCATCTTTAATGCGGATTGCGCCGCTTTAGCGAATCGCAGGATTCGCTTTGGCTCTCACTGCTTTGGCTGCACGGCGGGGGGAGGCAGCAGCTGAGCCGGCCGCACCCTGCCCGTGTAGGCAGGACTGCAAGAGGGCGATGCTAGAGTCCGATGGCGCAGCCGTCTTTGCGCGGGTCTGAGCCGGCTATAAATGCACCAGTGGAAGGATGCAGCATGATGGCCTGCCCCCCGCCGAATTTCTGCGAATAGGGGTCGTCTATCTCCATGATGCGGTGCCCTTTGTTCGCCAGTTCGCGCAGGACGCCGGCGGGGATGCCCTTTTCAAAGGTGGCCTCATCGCCCTGGATATACCTGAACCTGGGTGCGTCCAGGGCTGTCTGAACATCCATGCCAAATTCAATGATGTTGAGCAGCACCTGAAGTTGCCCCTGCGGTTGCATCAACCCGCCTATGACGCCGAGGGCGAGGAACAGGGCGTCATCCTTGAAGGCCATGGCCGGAATTATGGTGTGATAAGGCCTCTTATGAGGTTCAATGCAGTTGGGGTGGCCCTCGACCAGTGAGAACATACTGCCGCGATTGTGCAGGCATATGCCGGTGCCATCCACCACGATTCCCGAGCCAAACCCCTCGTAAATGCTGTTTATGAAGGATACGCTGTTGCCCTCGCCGTCGGCCGCTGCCACATAGACGGTATCTCCCTGAGCATTCGGAGCGCCGGCCTTCGCCCCGGCTATCGCTTTATTCATGTTTATGAGGCCTCTCCGTTGTTCTGTATAAGGCTTGGCGAGCAATTCCATCAGAGGTATGTCCACGAAGTCGGGGTCGGCCACATACCTGCCGGCGTCGGCGAAGGACAGCCTTATCGCCTCTATCAATAAGTGCAGGTAGTCCGCCGAGTTATGCCCCAGAGATTGCAGGTCGTAGCCCTCCAGTATGTTGAGCGCCAGCAGCACGATAAGCCCCTGGCCATTGGGCGGGCACTGATAGACATCATAGCCGCGATAAGTAACGCTTATCGGCTTCACCCACGTTGAGGTGTGGTCGTTCAGGTCTTTCAATGTGATTGCTCCCCTGTTTTCCCTGGAGCAGGCCACTATCGCACGGGCAATCTCGCCCCGGTAGAAAGCATCGCGTCCCTGCTTGGCAATCTTCTTAAATGTCCTGGCCAGGTCTGGCTGAACAAAAATCTCCCCTGGCTCAGGCGCCCTTCCGTCTATCAGGTATGTCCTGGCGGCGCTGGCGTTGGCGAGTAACTTGGCGCTGTTCATCTGCCACTGGTGAGCTGTGATTTCAGTTACGGGGAAGCCGCGTTCGGCCAGGTCTATGGCCGGCGCCAGCACCTGGGCCAGGCCCATATTGCTGTATTTATCAAGCAGCGTGCACCATCCATCCAGGGCGCCGGGGACCGTCACCGTATGGATGCCATCAGGGGGCATTTGTTTGTATCCCAGGTTCCTGAGCTTCTCCAGGCTGGCGGCATAAGGCGCCCTTCCGCTGGCGTTCAGCGCCTTCAGCTCGTTAGACTTGTTCAGATAGACCAGCGCGAAGGCATCGCCCCCGATGCCCGTCGCCATGGGTTGCACCACGTTCAGGGCTGCTGCTGTGGCGATGGCGGCGTCAATGGCATTGCCGCCCTGCGATAGCATCTTCACCCCCGCCTGAGTTGCCAGGGGCTGACAGGATGCTACCATGCCACGGTTGCTCATCACTGCCGAGCGACGCGATGGAAATGAATATTGTGGGCTCATACCTCAATCTCCCTTGCAGGCGCGTGCGCTTCCTGAGAGATAATCTAGCGGAAAGGCAGCCGCTCCTGGGTGGCGAGCTGGTAGGCTATTTCTCCCTGAATATCCGCCAGCAGCTTTAGCTTGTCGTAAGCCAGTATTTCCGGGTCGTCCTTGGCTGTATGGTAGTAAACGCTCAGGCTTTCGCCGCAGAGCCACACCGCGGGGACGCCTTTAATCTGGAACGGGTACTGGTCTGAGGTGGGGCGTGGTTCGGCGTCGTGCTTGACGTCCTTCCCCAGTTTCCTGACGATGTTCAGGGCGAAGGGGCGTATCTCCGTGGTGGTCATCAGCTCAAACCTGGAGTCGTGCGCATTGCCCATGCCGTCTAAGTTGACCACGGCCCTGATTTTGGGAAGCTCAGCGCCATGTCTCTCCGCATAGGCATAAGAGCCGTATAGCCCGAACTCTTCAACGCCACAGAAGACGAATTTAGCCGTGCAGGCCGGCTTCAATTTTTTGAAGATGGAAGCCAGTTCCATGAGGGCGGCGCAGCCGGAGGCGTTATCGTTGGCGTGTTTCCCCAGGTTGTGGCTATCGTAATGGGCGGTGAAGATTACCTGTTCATCGGTCATGGTTGTTCCTGGGACTGACATGATGATATTGGCTGAGGTCTTGGTTGAGAATTCGCCCGTTAATCCGAGGCGCAGTTTGAGCTTGCCGGTGCTCATTAACGCGAGTAACCTCTGGCCGCCGAGCGCCGGGACTATGACTGCCGGAATCTGGCCCGCCTGATGGTCTAGGGTAGCGTTGCCGGCTCTGGGCAGGTTGCCGGGTGCATCGCTGATGATTATAACGCCGGCAGCGCCGTATTGCTGGGCGATGGGGTAGGGGAAGAAAGGTGCGGAGGAGCTTACCAGCACTATCTTTCCCTTAAGTTCTATTCCCTGCCTTTGTAAAAGTTCAAAATCTTCTTTAGTGCCCGGGCCGACATATATAGCGTCTCCTTCGGCTGAGCCGCTTGCGGCATAGCACAGGGGCAGACTATCCAGGGCACCTGCTACCGGCGCCAGTATTTCCAGCTCGGAATAATCGGGCTGGTGGTGCAGATATTGGAATTCTTCCGTTGTGGTGTCTAATTCTAATCTTTTTCCTTCAGTGGCTATGTACTCGGCGGTCCTGGCTTCTCCTTTGCTCCCGGGATACCTTGGCGAGCGGGCACAAACCTCTTCAACGTAACGTCTGAGGTTATCTTTGTTGGCTGAGATGGGCATTTGATGGCACCTCCCCTGTTTTCCTCTGCTTAAATTATATGCCCCGGCCTTGAGTTTTGTCAGCAGGCTGACGTTGTAGACCGGGGCTTTTCATTAAGTTATCTCTGGTTATATAGGAGAACTGCCGCAGCAGGGGCAGCTATATTCGCCACTTTGTTATTTGGTTATCATCTGCCCGGGCAGCCAGATGGCCAGGGCCGGATATAATATCACCAAAATCAGGCCGATTAGTTGAAGACCCATAAAGGGCAGGACAGCCTTGTATAAATCGGTGGTGGATATGTCCGGCGGCGCCACCGCTTTGAGGTAGAAGATGGAAGCGCCAAAGGGTGGTGACAGATAACCTATCTGGAGATTAATGTTGAACACGATGCCGAACCACAGCGGGTCAAAGCCGAGCGTCTTCATGATGGGGGCGAAGATTGGTGCGCAGAGGAAGGTTATGCCGACAACATCGATAATCATCCCGAGGATTACTAGGATTATCTGGGTGAGGATGAGGGCACCCCACTTGCCGCCGGGCATAGCGGTGAGCAGTTCCCCGATGTACTTTGAGCCGCCTGCTTGGGCAAAAACGCCCACCATAGCATAGGAGCCAAAACCGATAAACATAACCACGCCCAGCGTGCGCATGGTGCTCCATAGCGTATCCTTGATGTTTTTCCAGTTCAGCTGTTTTCTTATGGCGGCGCATATCATTGCCCCCACTGCGCCTACTCCTGCCGCCTCACCCGGCGTGGCGAGGCCGAGGTAGATTGACCCCAGAACCCCAATTATCAGTAAAACGGGTAAAATCAGGGTTCTTGTCATGGCAAGTTTCTCAATTAAAGGAAATTGTCTTTCTTCTTTGGGCAGCGCTGGTGCCAGTGTGGGGTCTATATAGGCC
>CAYWUK010000052.1:0-9693 GCA_964461475.1 uncultured Dehalococcoidaceae bacterium | reverse complement strand
CTGAAGACTACCGGCTTCTGGAGGACGAAGGCCATCCTGCGGCGCGCTTCCAGCCTTACCTTCTCGGCGGCATTCATGTCAGTCCCATCGAAGAGTATTTTCCCCGAAGTGGGAGCGTCTAGCAGGTTAATAAGTCGCAAGAGAGTGGTCTTGCCGGCACCGGTAGGGCCAATCAGGGCAAAAACTTCACCCCGCTCAACACTGAGGTTGACATTTTTCAGGATATCGCGCCCAGCCCGCCTTTGACACAAATCTATCGTTTCTACCAGTGACACGGTTTACCTCTGCTGTATCCGGTTCATAATGATATTAACTACCAGAGCTATGAAAATCAGGATTATACCCAGCGCCAGAGATAGTTCAATATCTCCCTTTGATGTTTCCAATGAGATGGCGGTGGTAATGACGCGGGTGAAGCCCCTGATATTACCACCAATCATAAGTGATATACCAACCTCGGAAATAGCCCGCCCGAAGCCCATGATAACCGCCGCCGTAACGGCAAACCTGGCTTCCTTGATAACAAGCACCGCCATCTGTACGCCGCTGGCGCCGAGGGAACGGGCCGTATCCAGAATTGTCGCGTCCACACCTCTTAGAGCGGAAATGGTCAGGCCAAGCAGTATCGGGGTAATCAGTATGACCTGACCCACGACAATAGCCGTTTGCGTAAACAATATTCCAGTAAATCCCAGCGGTCCCGCATTGGAAATAAAAACGAAAACGAATAGCCCAACGGCGACAGTCGGTACGCTATAGAAAGTTTGAATCAGGCTGATAATGAACCTTTTGCCCCGGAACTGATTAAAGTGGATTAGACTGGCGATTGGTATACAGATAACAGAAGCGGTTATGGCTGAGGTTGTTGCAATTCTCAGTGACCTTCCGGCAATCTGCATAACCTCCGGGTCAAGCGTAATGATAAGTTCTATAGCCTTGAGCAAGCCATGCCACAAATTGGCCAATAACTCTAGCTCCTTGTCCCTCCCCCAGTGATACAAGGAGAAGGAGAAAATAAAAGTATATATGGCACCAGTATTATTTCTATTAAATTATCAAAATGGAGCAGGGAGTGAACAGGTGCCCTTCACGCTCCCTGCTCCGAGCTCAAGATTATAAATTACTTTTTGTATTCTGGAACAGGTGTAGTATAATCCTCCTCCGGCGGAAAGCCCGGCAGATTGGCGCTACCATCTTCAACACCCCGTCCAATAGGATTGAAAAGCGACCTGCCGTATTCGGCTTTCCCGTAAGTGCCCATTATTTCCTGAACTTCGGGGCCGATAAGCCAGTTGATGAACTGATTGGCAATATCGATTTTAGTATTAGGGTATTTTCCCGGGTTAATGGCTATGGCGGCATACACGTTAAGGAATAGCGCGTCCTGCTCAACTATGGGGGCAATGCTCAGGTTGCTCTTTTTGTTATACGCCATGAAAGTTGATATGTCTGCCAGCACGTATGCCTGCATCTCGTTGGCCATCAAAAGGGTGGGGCCCATGCCTCTGCCGGCTTCAACATACCATTTGCCCGATTTCTGAATGTCCTCGTAGTTGAACCCTGCTTCCTTCCAGATGAGTTTTTCCTTGGCATGTGTGCCGGACTCATCGCCCCTGGAAACAAATTTGACTGAATCAGGGTCTTTCATCCCCGCATCATGTATTTTCGTCAATGCCCCGGTGGCCGCAGAACCCTTGATACCGGCTGGGTCGCTGCTTGGCCCGGCAATCAGGAAGAAATTGTAACCAAAATTCCTACGGTTGATGCCATATCCCTCCGCTATGAACTGGTCTTCCCTGGCCCTATCATGAACGACGATAGCATCCACATCTCCCCTTTTGCCATACTCCAGCGCTATGCCAGTACCAGCGTAAACAATGTCCATTTCAACATTTGCCTTTTTCTCAAAAATCGGCTCCAGATAATACCAGAGGCCTGTATCATAAAGGCTGGTAGTTGTAGCGATTTTGAACCTTACTAGAGGGTCGTGTAAAGCGTATGCTGATGTCGGAGCTGGCTTACTACAACCGAAAGCACCGGCTACCAGGCTTAATATAACTGTGGCCAACAATAAGAAGTAAGATAACTTACGCACTTTGTCACCTCTTTTTAGATATTCGTCTGAGCACAAGTCTAACCAAATAAAAAGCACCTCAAACAACAGGAGGTGCTCGCCAGGACACGGCTTTCGCCATCGCAAGCTCTCCTTTCTGAACACGAGAGGCGTCGCCGTTTCCAGCGACACCCTACCGGCCAGCCTCCATGGCTTCGCTTTAGGAGGACAGGCTCGGAGAGTTATATTCTATTGTTAAACCAGCAAGATTATAGCACGGCTTATGGGCGGCAGGCAACCCCCTCTGCAACCTCATCTCACCAATCTATTCCACCTTGACGGTAAAACAGACGTCTGTTAAAATCCATAAGTCCCGCCTTATCAAATAGCCGGCAGATCATCGGCGCATGATTAAGCATAAAGGGGGTTTTACCATGGTTATTGAATATAAGAAAGAGGGAAAGACCGCCATCTTCACCATCAACCACCCCGAGGTGAACGCCATGAACATACAGGGGCTCCGCGAGCTGAACCAGGCCATGGTGGACTTTCGCGACGACCCCGCACTGTGGGTTGGCATCATCACCGGGGCTGGCGAAAAGGCGTTCTGCGCCGGCGCCGATATCAAGGACACGCTGCCTTTCCTTAAAGAGAACCTCCCCAACAGCCCCAGCGCCATACCCGATACCCCCATGCGTGGACTGGAGATATGGAAGCCGCTCATCGCCGCCATAAACGGAATAGCCTTAGGCGGCGGACTGGAAATCGCCCTCGCCTGCGATATCAGGATAGCCTCGGAAAAGGCGCGCTTCGGCGTGCCCGAGGTAAACCTGGGACTTATGCCAGGGTGGGGAGGCACCCAGCGCCTGCCCCGCATGATTCCCTGGTGCAAAGCTGCCGAGCTGCTGCTCATGGGCAGACAGATCGACGCTCAGGAAGCCTGGCGCATCGGCCTGGTAAACGCGGTGGTGCCTCCGGAAGCGGTGATGCCCACCGCCAGGGAGTGGGCCGAGGCAATTTGCCGCGCTGGACCGCTGGCGGTGAGGGCCGCTAAAGAGGCCATGGTTATGGGCAGCAGCATGACCCTGTCAGACGGGTTGAGATTAGAGAATGCCCTGGAAGGCTACCTGGTTCATACCGAGGACTTCGCCGAGGGGACATCTGCTTTTGTCGAAAAGAGAAAGCCGGTCTTCAGAGCGAAATAACTCACCAGCAGGAAAGGAATGCCATGGAGATTAAAAGGGTCGGCGTAGTTGGCTGCCAGACAATGGGCAGCGGTGTAGCCATAGTCTGCGCTCAAGCGGGCTACCAGGTGGTGGTCTCGGAAATCGACGACGCGTTACTGAATAAAGGACTGGCTTCAGCGGACTCCTTTCTGGCCAGGAGCGTGAAAAATGGCAAGCTCGCCCAGCAGGACAAAGACGCCATTATGTCGCGTATCAAAGGCACAACCAGCGCCAAGGATTTCGCCGATTGCGACCTGATTGTAGAAGCTGTTACCGAGAACATGGATATAAAGAAAAAGATCTTTGCCGAGCTGGATAAAGTCTGCCCCAGACACGCCATCCTGGCCACCAATACCTCTTCTTTATCAATCATCGATATTGCCATGGCAACCAACCGACCCGACAAGGTGCTGGGGTTACACTTTTTCAACCCGGTACCTGTTATGAAACTTCTTGAAATTGTCAGGTCAATAGCCACCAGCGATGAAACCCTTGAAACCGGCAAGGACTTTGGCAGGTCGCTGGGGAAAAGCGTGGTCATTGCTAAAGATACGCCAGGTTTTATCGTGAACCGCTTGCTTCTGCCTTTTTTAATCAGCGCTATGCGCATGCTGGATGCTGGTGTAGCCACCAGGGAGGATATTGACCTTGCCATAACTTTAGGATTGAACCACCCCATGGGGCCACTGGCACTGGCTGGTTTGACCGGCCTTGATACCGTCTTTTACGTTGGCGATGCCATATATAAAGAGACGAAGGACCTGCAATTTGCCGCACCGCCGCTCCTTAAGAACATGGTGACCGCCGGTCGGCTTGGGCGCAAGACGGGCAAAGGGTTCTATGAGTATAAATGATATCATAAGTATAGCGATTTTACCCACCGCGTTACTGCCAAATCTAATAAGAAAAGCGACTGCTGAATAAGGCAGAAAGGAGCACCATGGAGATTAAAAAAGTTGGAGTAGCTGGCTGTGGAACGATGGGGCGCGGCATCGCTATAGCCTGTGCGCAATCGGGTTACCAGGTGGTGGTATCAGAAAGGAGCGAGGAAAGCTTGAGAAAGAAGCTGCCTCAAATAAATTCCTTCCTGACCAAGAGCGTGGAAAAGGATAAGATTACGCAGCAGGATAAAGACTCTATCATGGCACGCATCAAGGGCACGGCTGATAACGCTGACTTCGGCGATTGCGACATGATTATAGAGGCAATCACCGAGAATATGGACATGAAGAAGGCGTTATTTGCCGAGCTGGACAAAATCTGCCCCGAAAAGGCTATCCTTGCCACCAATACCTCCTGCCTCTCCATAATTGAAATAGCGATGACAACCAAAAGGCCGGAGAAAGTGCTGGGGCTGCACTTCATGAACCCGGTGCCGCTTATGAAGCTCCTTGAGATAGTCAGGACAATCGCCACCAGCAATGATACCCTTGAAATCGGCAGGGAATTTGGCAAGTCGCTGGGCAAGACCATGGTGATTGCCAAGGATACGCCGGGCTTCATTGTGAACTACCTGCTGATGCCTTTCTTGCTTAACGCCATGCGCATGCTGGATGCTAAGGTGGCCACCAGGGAGGATATTGACACCGCCATAGTTCTGGGTTTGAACCATCCCATGGGGCCACTCACGCTGGCCGACCACATTGGCCTGGACACCATCCTCTTCGTCGTCAACGCCATGTACGAAGAGACCAAAGACCCGCAATTCGCCGCACCGCCGCTCCTTAAGAAGATGGTTACCGCCGGCTGGCTGGGGCGCAAGACGGGCAAAGGGTTCTACGACTATAATAAATAGCCGTGCCCGGCTTGTTAAAACAGGCTTAACACGCTGATTTAAAAGCCGAGTCGTTGGCCTCCTCGATTTTAAATAGAGCTATAATAAATTTATCCTTTCGCAGGCCTCAACCCTATTCCTTCACTTTGATTCCCTTCATCATTTTTATCTCCACATCTGCGCCAGGAAATGTTACGCAATGTTTATGAAACGGCCATGGAAATTTATGATTCGGTTACGGGGGGCCTCATATAATACGTACACATAAGATTAAAAAAGGTCTAAGTGAATAAAATCAGAATAGGGCTATAACAGCTTCAAATGAGAAGGGGGAGGTAACATCTGATGTGGAGATTAATTAAAAAGATACGCACTAAAGAAGAGGGCATCACCGGGCTGGAGACGGCGATTATCCTCATCGCCTTCGTGATTGTTGCTTCGGTGTTTGCCTACGTGGTGCTCTCCGCCGGCCTGTATTCCGCACAGAAGGCGAAACTGGCCGTCAATGCGGGGCTGGAATCAACCATGAGCACAGTGGAGCTGAAGGGTAATGTCATCGCCAAGATGGAGGACAACGAAGTGACGGAGGTTTATCTCTTTGTGGGCATCCCCGCCGCAGGAACCCCCGTTGACTTTACCTCCAGCGCCAACACCACTCATCCAGTGATAATCTCGTATTCCGACGCCGATACCCTGGTACCATCGGTAAACTGGACCGTGCAGAGGCTCAGCATCATTAATGACGACTACCTCCTTGATGAAAACGAGCTGTTCATGTTAACGGTAGACCTGTCAAGCACCGATAATATATCTACTTATGACCAGTTCTCCCTGGAGGTCAAACCCCCTGACGGGCCTTCCTTCTCCATTGAACGGACAGTGCCCGGAAGGATAACACAGTACGTGAACCTGCATTAAATAGTGAAACAAAAACGTTTTGAGATAATCCAGCGCCCACTTCGCTGACGGCGGCGCTGGATTACTTTTTCCCTGCTGCCCTTGCCCAATTTATGCCTGCGCCGAAGATTTTCACCCCTCTTTTGGGCATAACACGGTTTTTTGAATGGCTTTTAATTGTGGCCGCTCACGCAATTATGTTAGAATATAGGCAAAATTTGGCGAAGGGAAACCTGACGTGAATCCCTCTCAAACCAAGCAAGAAGAAAAACAGCTGAACCTGAAAACAGTCACCTGGGACGATATGAGCTGGATTAATATTGAACGCCCCAGCGAAGAGGATACGGCATATCTGGCCGAGCACTACAAATTCCATCCCCTGGACCTGGATGATTGCCTCAGCCGCATCCAGCGTCCCAAGATAGATGAATATCCGAACTATCTGTTTCTGGTATTCCACTTTCCCGTATTTGACAAAGAGACGCTGGTGCTCAACTCCAGCCAGATATCGGTATTCATTAGCAAGGATTACCTGATTACCCTGCACAAAGGCGACCTCAAGCCACTGGCAAAGCTGTTCCGCGACTGCGAAATCAATGAAGAAGCGAGACAGGAGCACTTCAGCCAGGGCCCTGGGTATCTACTCTACAGGATACTGGACCGCATGGTGGATTACTGCCTGCCAATCCTGAGCAAGATTAGCGAACATATAGAGAAAATTGAGGACAACATCTTTGCCAGCAGGTTCATGCCACGGGAAATCGAGGGCATCTCCCTGCTCAGGCGCGAGGTCATCTCTTTTCGCCGCATCATCTGGCCGATGCGGGCGGTAATCGGAATCCTGGAACCCAAGATTCGCCGTTTCACCAAGATGGACCTGGCAGTCTACTTCGGCGATACGGTTGACCATCTGGATAAGATATGGGACGCCCTGGACGAATACAAAGAGATAATAGAAGGGCTGAACGATACGCATGACTCCCTGGCAACAAACCGCACCAATGAGGTCATGAGGATGCTGACCATCATCGCCACCATCCTGCTGCCGCTGACCGTTGTGGCATCCGTTTACGGCATGAACATCCCCCTGCCATTCCAGAACTCCGGTTACTCCTTCCTCATTGTGCTCGTTATATGGATAGCCATTGTCACCGGCATGCTTTACTTCTTCCGCCACAACCGTTGGATTTAAGAAATGACCCTCTCAAACCTCTTGCTCCGTTCTGCACTTAAATTTAGCCAAATCTATACCTGTGAGGAGCTACGCTGAGAAGATTAATATAACGATTCTGGGCGCCCACAACTGCGAATCGAAGGATTCAAAACTCGTAAGCATATTAATTGATGATGTCCTGGCCATAGACGCCGGCGCCCTCGCCTCCAGCCTTTCCTTCGCGGAACAGCAAAAGCTCAAGGCAATACTGCTGACCCATCAACACTACGACCACATCAGGGACATCCCTGCCATGGGCATGAACGCCTTGCTTCAACATACCACCATCAACATCCACTCCACCCAGGCCGTCCATGATGCCCTGGCTGCTCACCTGCTGAACGACGAGATTTACCCTGAATTCTTTGAAAAACCTGCGGAGAACCCGATAATCAAGTTCACTGAAATAGGACCAGGCAGCACATGGCAGATTGATGGCTATCGCATACTGGCGGTGCAGGTGAACCACTCCGTGCCAACAGTGGGCTACCAGGTCACCTCGCCCGACGGCAAAGCCCTCTTCTATACCAGCGACACCGGCCCGGGACTGGCGGAATGCTGGCAACACATATCCCCACAACTGCTCATTATTGAAGTGACCGCCCCTAACAGATACACAGAGTTCGCTCATAAATCAGGCCATCTCACGCCAGGTTTGCTGGAAGAGGAACTGAAAAGCTTCCGCAAGCTTAAAGGATACCTGCCGCAGGTAATCACAGTCCACATGAACCCCAGGCAGGAGAAAGAAATAGAAGCCGAGATAGCGGAGATAGCCCGGGCAACGGGCTCCCATGTAAGGCTGGCCCATGAGGGCATGCAGATTAAGCTGTAATAATTTCAGGGAAGGCTTAAATTAACGGGCTGAAATTCATAGTTGACCACAATGTGGGCAAGCTGACCAAGTGGCTGCGGGCGATGGGGTACGACACGGTCTTCTTCAATGGCAGCAACGACTCGCAGATGGTCGCCAGGGCGCTAAAAGAAGGCAGGGTGATACTGACCAGGGATACCGAGATAATGAAAAGGCGGCTGATAGTCAGTGGCAGGATTAAGGCCATCCTAATCACCAGCGATATCCCGGAACAGCAGATGCAGCAGGTGATTGAGACGCTGCACCTGGGCCGCCAGCTTAAGCCATTCACGCTCTGCCTGGAATGCAACCAGCCGCTGCAGGAGAGGACGAAAGAAGAAGTTGAAGGCCGCGTGCCGCCATATGTTTACCAGACCCAGGACCAGTATATGGAATGCCCAGCCTGCCATCGCATCTACTGGCGGGGGACCCACTGGCAGGCGATGTCTCGTAGAATGGGCAAATTAATGAATAAAAACAGCGACTCGTCAGAGTGAGGAGGTAACTAATGGAAGTCTATAAAGCAGTGCTTACGCGGCGGTCAGTTAGGCGATTCAAGGACAAGGCCGTGCCGTTTGAAGCCCTGGAAAAATGCGTCAATGCCGGCAGGCTGGCGCCAAGCGCCTGGAACGTGCAACCCTTAGAGTATGTAGCAATTGACGATGCCGAGTTTATGCCCAGGGTAAACGACACCATAACAGGCTGGGCAGGCCAGAAAAGAAAGCCGGGAAGTCCATTCCCGGGAAATGCGCCGAAAGCCGGCATTGTAATACTGATAAACAGAAAGACCGAGGCCGAGCTTAACGGAAACAATAAGTATTCCACCTATGATACCGCCCTGGCTGCGGAGAACATGATGCTTGTTGCCCTGGAACAGGGGCTGGGTTCTTGCCCAATACTGGCCTACGATGAAAGCTTACTGAAAAAAGTCCTCAACGTGCCTGATAACTATGATATCGCCCTGCTTATATTATTGGGCTACCCTGCCGAGAGCCCGGTAACTGAGGTATTCGCCGGCGAAACCACCCGCTGGATTGACGAGCAGGGCGTAAGACACGTGCCCAAACGCAGATTAGAAGATATTATGCACAGGAACGGGATGTAGCGAAGTCAGCGGAGCTTTTCTTTGCGGTCGCTCTGCTGGGCTATCTCTATTAATCGGGGCAGGCTGACGTTGCCGCCGCTGATGACTACCGCTATTCTTTTTCCAATCCTGTCCACCTTGCCGGCAAGGAGCGCCGCAATGCCCACTGCACCAGCCCCCTCCACCACCAAATGGTGCTCGTTCAGGGCGAAGAACATGCCCTCGGCAATCTCCTCCTCTGAAACCAATATAACGTCGTCAACCTGCTGCTGCACCAGGCGGAAGGTATAGCGATTGTTCAAGTCAACGCCGCCGAGCAGGGCATCAGCGAGGGAGTCCTTTTCCTCTATCTCCACCGGTTTGCCCGCCTGCAGGCTGCGGTACATCGACGGCGAGCTCGCCATGGAAACGCCTATCGCCCGCGCCGCCGGGTTCGCCGCCTTAAGGGCGAGTGCTATGCCACCCACCAGCGCCCCACCGGAGAGCGGCACAATAACGGTATCAACATCGGGCATGTCCTCCAAGAGCTCAAGGCCGATGGTGCCGTGCCCGGCGATTATATATGGGTCATCAAAGGCATGTATCATGGACAGCCC
>CAYWUK010000051.1:3788-9738 GCA_964461475.1 uncultured Dehalococcoidaceae bacterium | reverse complement strand
GAGCCGGGGGGCAGCATCGAAAACAGTGGCATCAACCCGCTCGGTGAGCAGGCAGAGCAAGCCGTCAATATCCGCGACCTCCTTCAGCAGAGCCTGTGGCGGCATGACCGAATCCCCCGTCCAGACCTTCATATCGGCGACCTGGCTTACTATATCCAGTGCCTGCGGGGCAATCTTGCTTGTTATGTAAACTTTACTCCTGGCCATCATATCGCTCCCTCCTCATCGGGTTTAACCGCGACCCTGTTCAGCTTGACCAGTCCGAGGGGGTTCAGCTTATAGCCCTCAACATAAAGCTTCACCAGGATGTAGTTCTGCCCGAACCACAGCGGCAGACAGGCCGCATCGTTGACCAGCACCTGCTCCGCCTGCTGATACAGCGCCATGCTCTGGTCATAGTCCTGCTCCAGGTTCGCCCTATCCAACAGGTCATCCACCTCGGGGCTGCTGTATTCGCTGTAGTTGTTATCGGCGCCGGTGTGAAACAGCACATCCAGGAAATTTTGCGGATGGGGGTAATCAGCCACCCAGCCCATGAAAAACATCTCGTCCTTCTCTTCCCTGAGGTGATAGAGGAACCTGTCCGGCTCCAGCTGCCTGACTTCCACCTCCACCCCCAGGTTCTGCCGCCACTGGCTTACGATGGCCTCCAGCGCGGGCGATATCAGCCCACCCCGGCCGGCGGTGGTGATGGCAATGGCCGGCAGGCCGGATATGCTGCCGTATTCGGACTCAGCGATTAGCTCTTTTGCCCTCTCCACATCGTAGCTCAACCCCGAAAGCTTATCGTTGAAGCCGGGCATTCCCGGGGGCAGGATGCCGTCAGCACGCTGCAACATGCCCCTGAAGGCCAGAGAAATCAGCCTATCTTTATCAACCGCCAGCGTAAAGGCGCGCCGCACGTTGACATCGTCAAACGGGGGCCGGGTAACGTTAAAGCCAATATAGTCGAAGCTCAGCTCCGGCGCAACCTGAAGCTGCTGATAAAACTGGCCTGCCGGGTCGGTGACCTTATCGATGTAATCCACCGAAACACCAGCCACATCTACTTCGCCGGTCTCATACATATTCATGGGCACGCCGCTCCAGAGATTAAAGACGACGGAATCCACCTTCGCCTGATTGCCATAGTAGTCCCTATTCTTCTCCAGCACCAGGAAATTGTTCTCATCCCACTTCCTGAGCTTAAAGGGGCCGGTGCCGCTCGGGCTCCGCCACCAGTCTTCCCCCGTTATAACGTTGTCCCTGTCCACGACGAAGGCGGTAGGATAGGTCAGCTTGGCCAGGAAATAAGACTTGGGCGCATCTATGGTCACCTGAAGCGTGTAGTCATCTATAACCTTAACGCCGCTGATTCCTGTGGCACGCCCGGCCAGCAGCTCCTTCGCCCCGACGATATCGCCGAGGTAAGTGGCCGCCGTCTTGGAGCCGGTGGCGGGGTCGCAGGCGCGTTCCCAGGAGTATTTGAAGTCGCCAGCCGTGACATCCCTGCCCTCGTGGAACTGGACGTCCTGCCTCAGGTAAAAGGTATAAGTCCTGCCATCGGCGCTGACCTGCCATCTTTCGGCGATATCCGGCACCGGCTTCAGACTGTCATCAAGTCGGACCAGGCCATTATACAGCTGCATTATATATTCATGAGAGGTCATCTCGCCGGAGACGGCCGGGTCAAGCGTAATCGGGTCAATTCCATACAGGTTAAGGACAGTCCCCTCGCTGACGGGCACGGGCGACGCCGGAGCTTCCAGGCAACCACTGGTGAGCAGGCTGCTCAATATGATAAGGCCGATGGTTATCTTTATAGCCTTTTTCATGGGCCAACGACGAAAAGACAGGTTATCCCTACCTTATTATAAGACGCCTTCCTTAAATTTGTAATAAGCGAGGGCATTTTTTATGGCACGAGCGCACCGTTCAAAGGTATAAAAAACCGGGACTCCACCGCCGTGGAGCTTACGCGCAATTTCACTCACCTGCTCCATCTCCTCCGAGGTGAAATAAGGGCTTACCACCACCAGCGGCTTTGCCCCCCTCCTTTTGAAGTCAATCGCCAGGCGTATATCTACCTCAATCTCCTCGGGCTTACGCCAGCCTCCGGGCGGCCTTATAACCATGGCTACGTTGTCAATATTGGCGTCACGCTCAAGGATTTCCAGAATTCGTTTCATCTCTTTGCGATTTACATTGCCGGTATCTACAGGGTTGTTATAGCTACCTCCAATCAAGGTGAAGAAAGTCGCCAGCTCAGCGTACGATTCCCAGGCAAGCCGTGGCACTTCAAGCCCTTCTTCGGTGAAGGCATCGGTAATAGCCACGGATTGTCCCCCCGAACCACCGGTTATACCCATTCTCCCGCCGCGCACAGGAGGAAGATACAACAGCGCTTTTACGGTGTCAATAATCTCCTCCAGATTGTTCACCCCTATTCCACCGCCCTGCTTCATGGCAACGTTCCAGATGGCCTGAGATACCGCCAGGGAGCCGGTATGCGAAGCGGCCGCCCTGAACCCAGCACTGGTACGACCGCCCTTCCATATCACCACCGGCTTAATCTGCGATACCTCCCGCAGCACAGATAAAAACTTCCTGCCGTCCTTCACACCCTCCAGGTACATGCCAATGACCTTGATACCGTCATCCTGGCCAAAATACGCCAGGTAGTCGGGAGAGTCAAGCACAGAGCCATTGCCAAAGCTCACCGATTTATTCAAGTCCACCCCCTGGAGATGGCCTGCCATGGAGAATGCTATAGCATGGGTGCCGCTTTGCGATATGAAGCCCACCTGCCCCTGAGTGCCGCTATATTGCATTTCGATTTGCTTTACCCCAATGCCCGGGTTGAAAATACCCATGCAATTGGGGCCGATGAGGTGAAAGTCCGCCTGCTTTGCCCTCTCGGCGAGCAACCGCTCCAGCCTCTTCCCCTCTTCGGTGTCCGTTTCGGCGAAGCCGGAGGTATAGAACTGGGCTGCTGCCGCTCCCTTGAGAATGCAGTCTTCCAGGATTTGAGGAGCCACCGCCCTGGGCACGGCGACGATAACCAGATCCAGCGGGTGCGGGATATCCAAGAGGCTGGTATAATTCTTTATCCCCAGCGCCTCAATAGCCTTGATGGTAACGGGGTTGACCTGGACGGAATAGATCTTTCCCTTGAAGGCGCTCTCGGCATGAAGCCAGCGCAATTCTTCTTTATCGCCGACCACCGCTATGCTCCGTGGGCTGAAAGCCCTATCCAGCCTGGCGAAATCTAATTCCATCTTCACGGTCTGAGATATTTGCTTTGTTTACGAACTTTATAACAATATAACACAAACATCCCATCCATGCGATAAAACATACGCCATCCAAAGAAGAAAATGGCTGGAAATGCGGCATTGCCGCAAATATCCGAGGAAAGATTCACAAGAGGTTTAATTGGCGGAAAGACTGAATAAGTTCGCTTCCTGTTAACGCAAGATTATCACACACTTGCGGCAGCATCAAATTCAACAGAACGCTGTTCTCCGCGAGGCACGGCTTCCTCAAATGCCCCTCTGCCGACCATCCCAATCAAAGCATCGGCAACGAGGGGGTCAAACTGAGTGCCGCTGCAATTTTTCAGCTCCTCCAGCGCCTTGTCCTGCGGGATGGCGCTGCGATATGGGCGGTCAGAGGTCATGGCATCAAAGGCATCAACTGCGGTCAGAATGCGCGCACCCTGCGGTATATCTTCGCCAACCAGCACCTGGTTGAGCCCGCTGCCGTCATAATGGGCATGGTGATTCGATATTATATCCACCACCTCATCGTTGACAAATGGCTTCACCAGGCTCGGGCCAACAATGGCATGGGTCATAATATACCTGTATTCATCTTCGCTTAATTTGCCCTGCTTGTTCAAGATATCCGGGTCAATGGCAATCTTGCCGACATCATGAAGCAAAGCCCCCCAACGCAAGTTATCCAGTTCCCGGGCCGATATCTTTAGCTCCTTGCCCACGCCCACGGCTAACTTAGTAACCCGCTGGGAATGCCCTGCCGTATATTTATCGTTGGTCTCCAGAGCGCTGATAAGAGCCTCTATCGCTCCCCAGAAGAGATTACGCAGTTCTGCATCCTGTTTTTTTAAATTATTCTGGTGCCAGCGCCGGATATTGAGCTCAAGCTCCTTTTTATCCAGGGCCCTGCGCAGGCTGAGCAAAATTTCAAATATCTTGAAGGGCTTATATATATAATCCTCAGCCCCGTCCTTGATGCACTGGGCAATAATTGTGGGGTCGTCAACCCCGCTGGCCATTATTACCGAGGTATCCGGGAAGCTCCTTGTAATCTCCGGCAGCAGCACGTTACCCGGCTTGCCGGGCATATTAATATCCAGAAATACAAACTCGGAAGGATTCGCCTGCAATTTCGCCCAGGCTTTTTCGGCATCACCTGCTTCCTCACAGTGGTATCCTTCCTTGGTGAGCTTCATCTTTATTAAAGTCCTCATCATCTCCTCGTCATCAACGATTAAGACTTTACCTTTTGAACCGTCCATCTGCATATCCTCCAGGTTGCGTTAAATATCTCTCACTGATATCAAAGTTATAGCTTATTTAGTCGTTGCAGAAGCGCCAGTCTCACTCTTGTCTGACGACTCGGCTAAAAGCGCCCGCTTTTGCAGGTCCAAAAACAGACCCACAATCTCCGGGTCAAACTGCGTGCCGGAACAGCGCTGCAACTCTTCAAGGGCTTGTTCGTTCGTCCTCTTCTGCCGATAAGGTCGCTCCGATGTCATGGCGTCATAGGCATCGGCCACCGCCATAATGCGCGCGTCAAGCGGGATATTGCTCCCTTTAAGCCCCGCCGGATATCCCTTGCCATCATAATGTTCGTGGTGATATTGAATGGCCGCCAGGGTTCCCTTCAGCCTGTCTATATGCTTAATTATGGATACTCCCAGGTTGGGATGGTTGCGAATAAGTTCCCATTCTCTTGGAGTTAACGCCTCGCTCTTCTTAAGCACACGGTCTGAAATGCCAATCTTGCCGATATCATGCAGCAGGGCAGCGGCACGGATTCGCTCAATCCCCTCCCGCGAATAACCGAGCGCCTCAGCAATATCCGTAGCATATTTGCTTACCTTCTTAGAATGGCCGTAAGTATAATGGTCTTTGGCATCAACGGTGGCAGCCAGGGCATAAATCGTGCTCAGGATTGCCTCGGAGCTTTTAGTTCCATGCCCCCCCTGCATCCTTAATACTTCAGAAAGAGCCACCTCACATGCCAGGCACACCCTGTTTTTCCCGGTCCGCTTCGCGTAATAAAGGGCCGCATCCGCCGACTGTATGATTTCCTCGCGCATTACGCCGTCAGTGGGCCAGGAGGCTACGCCTATGCTGCAGGTCAGTGGCACCGCCTGCAAGTCCATCTTTGCCTCTATCCCTTTCCTGATTCTTTCTCCTATCTTGCGGCCGTTATCAAGCGTAGTCTCAGGCAGGATAACCGAGAATTCATCTCCGCCGTAGCGGAAGCTGATATCCGTATCCCTGACCGCACCTTTTAGCAGTTGGCCGATTTGCTTCAGAATTTCATCCCCGGCGAGATGGCCGGAGATGTCGTTATAAGTCTTAAAGTAGTCCATATCCAGAAAGATAAGGGAGAATATCTTGCCGAAGCGAGAGGAGCGCGATATCTCTTCGTCAAGGCGCTGATGAAAATAGCGGTGATTGAACAGATTGGTCAGCTCATCGGTGTTAGCCCTCTGCTTGGCCCTGGCATAAAGCTCGGCATTCTCTATGACCACCGCCGCCTGCTGGGCCAGGGTCATGAGCATATCCGTATCATCGGCCGAGTAGAACCCGCGGGGGGCTTTTTTGCTCAATGCCAGAATAGCAACGAGTCGCTGCTTGCTCTTTATGGGACAAAAAAGGGCAATTTGGGCAGCTTCC
This sequence comes from uncultured Dehalococcoidaceae bacterium, assembly GCA_964461475.1. Lineage (GTDB taxonomy): Bacteria > Chloroflexota > Dehalococcoidia > Dehalococcoidales > RBG-16-60-22 > CAYWUK01. Next base: position 3,826 of record CAYWUK010000051.1, on the reverse strand, counting down.
AGATTATCCCTTTCCTCCTGCCATATGCCCTTGAACTC
>CAYWUK010000051.1:0-3778 GCA_964461475.1 uncultured Dehalococcoidaceae bacterium | reverse complement strand
CAGCATATCGATAGCATCCAGTGAAAGGGGCTTATTCTCCCTATCCAGCCAGCTTACTATCGGGCCGTTCCTGCGCAGGTTAACAGATACAACCGGGTCTCCCTTGACCAACCGTTCGGCATATTTCGCTTTGAAGTCTCCGTTCTCAGCAAACAAAAGGGTAACCTGGCTTGCCCGCACTGCATTTGTTATCGGCAGCAGCATGGCATCCGCCAATTCCTTCAGGTCAATAACGTTGCTCATCCTATCGGCGAAGTTAATAATCATCTGGCGATAATCATAAGTTTTGCCGTAGAAAATTCTATCCGTAGCCTTTTCCAGGCCTTTCTTCAGCGGACCGAATAAAAAGGCCATAACGATTATCAGGCTGATGGTAGCAGCTATGCTGGCATGAGCGGTCCAGTTATTCAGCAGGTAGTTCAAGCCGAAAACCGCGCTTAAATAGAAGCCGGTAATAAAGGCGGTTATGCCGGAATATACCAGGCCTTTTCTGATAACCAGCTTGCTATCCAGCAATTTGTAGCGCAGGATGACGTAAGTAATCAACAGGGCATTGGTCATGTGGCCAACATGGTCAATAGAATACCCTCCGCTCGGCATAGCCTCCCAGACAGCGCCGAAAATCACCAGAAAAGCGATACCAGCTAACAGATATATCACCCTGTTCCTGTGTTCGTTGTCCTTTGAGTTTATGAAGCTTTGCACAAGAAAAACTATGGAAGTTATCACGAAAACGGCGCCGCCGCCGGTCAGGAAATAAAGCCAGTGTCCGTAACTTCTAACCAAGGTGCCGTCTGCCAATATAACAAAGCCCGTATGCATATACCCGAGCAGGGTCAAGATGCCGATAACAAAGAGATATCCATAGCCCAGTATTGCCACCTTCTTGACACCCCTATGGACGAAGGCAGCAATAAAGTGAGCATAGGCTACGATGGACCACGAGGCGAAAAAGCCCACAGACTTTGCCCAGGGCAAAGCCTGCTGCGCCGGCACCTCAACGTTGCCCAAAAAACTGGTGATGCTCCACAAAGCCGAAGCCATCAGATAAACTAAGAAGAATTTCTTGAGCTTGGTGCGCCCATTGCGTAAGATGAAGACCAGAAGGACGCTATATATAACAAGGGTTATTAACTGAAATACGGTTGAACCATTCATTTATAGAACTGGCCCCCTCGCCCAATCGTTGAGCCTCATCGGCCTTACCTACCTTTGGCATGCCAGTTTAACAAGGGCGGAGTAAACAAACCATAAAAAAGGATGACGCCGCCGTAAATTTTTTGTAGCAATCAATATAAACAATAGCTTTCGCCGAGAGAAAGTTGAAGCTGGCCATCCCTAGCCTGTGCGGGTGCAAACCCTTAAAATGGCTCAGGTTTAACCATCACTAGGCTGATATGGATGCAGTCATGTAACAGGGCAGGCAATAGAAATGAGGCACCAAACTAGAACGATGGAAGGTTGAAGGGCAAGAACTCGCGCAAGCGGCTATATTTGAAAACCAGCTTTTCCGAGCTTGATGGCTTATGGCCGCAGCGGTTAATGATGGGCTTTAACATCCGGATTGGTGGCCGATGCCCTCTCTGCGGCGGCCTTTTCGCCGAGCAGGATTTCAACGATGCTGTCGGCGGGGTTCATATGGGGCGGTTTCAGGTGCGCTATGTCTGCGCCTGCGGCACGCCTCCTGGCGGCATAGTCGGCAAACGCCCCCCTGGGGAGCAATGTTACCTCAAGAGGCCTAAGCTCAAAAAATCTTTCTAAATCTTCATAATCTTTATTTAATATCTTCAATTGCTCGTGTATTAGAGAGGTCAGCTCATTTTCATCATGAGAATTGGCTTCCTTGGGCTCAATATATATGTGCAACACAGGCTTATCGTGTATCTCCTTGCGCGCCACCCAGTCAACATAAACGCAGCCCGAGTTCGCTATGCCCTCCCATACCATCTTTTCGGTAAAAAAGGCATGGGTGAACGCCTCAAAATCGATGATGTCATCGGCCCTGCCGTAAAACGTCATCTGGGGAATCCTTATACTGAGCGAGGCATTGTGCAGCGAGGCTATGGTAACCACATCGCCAAGCACGTATCTTACGAAAGAGCCGCCAAGAAAGTTGGTTATTACCACCACATACCTCTCCCCCGGTATAACCTCATCAAGCAACATGGTGCGAGGCTTGTACGCGGCATTCTCAGCCCACTTGGAATATTCAGGCTCAGGGAGGAACTCCAGCAGGTTGAGGCTGGGCACAAAGGTCATATCGGCATAGTCCCATGTCTGCATGGCTATTATGATGCTCTCGGTGGCGCCGTAGATATCCAGCGGGTATCTGCCCCACATCTCCTTTATCTTCTCCCGATAGACGTAAGAATCGGTGCCGGTGGAAACCAAGCCCTTAAGCGACCATACATCTCTGGGCAGAAGGCGCCGCCCGGCCAGCTTGCTTTTCAGCATAGCCCGCATAAGGCGAAGCAAAAGACGAGGCTTGTTCAACAATGCCGGCAGCCTTTTCAGTCCCCCTCCCTGTCCAAAGCGCTCGCCCACCGCCACCAGTATGCTGGCTATGGCCGCCATAATATCTATCCCCTGGAACATCCCCAGCCTGAACCCCTCCTCTATGCGCTGCTGGAACTCCATCTTCTCGGCCTCGTCCACCGCGGGCAGAAAACGGAAAATCCCCTCCTCATCCAAGCGATGCGCCCAGCATCCGCTGGCATACGGCGGCGGCGCCAGGGCGTAGAGGAACTTATCGCCTTCATCTAGGGCAACCTCGCCACGCTCGCGACAGGATGAAAAAAGCAGCAAAGCGATGAAGAAATCGCCGAGCTCACGATAGGCCCTCTCCGTCACCGGCACCCATTTGTGAAGATATTCGTTAGACCTGCCCGAGGTGCGCTGCCAGAGCAGAGGCTTGCCCGGCAGGGAGTCCTCCTTCCGCTCCGAGAGATAGGGGATGTAATCGTCATAAGTGGTCAACGGCACCTGCTGACGAAACTCATCTACACTTCGTGGAGCAGTCCCACGCAGCAGTTTGCTGCCCAGCTCACAACTGCGCAGCAGCTCTATCTGCTCCATCAATAGCTGGCGTTGGATTGACATGAAGCCATCTATATCAAGGTCTATGAATCCGCAGCATTTCTGCCACAGGCCATCCGGTCTGTTCTCCCGCAACAACTCAAGCGCACTAGCCATCTTTACCTCTGTTCTTACTTATTTAAAAGCGCCCCTCCAGCGACTTAAAGGAAAGGGAAATAATAATGCTTGAGGGCATCATAGTCCCGCTTAAGGGAATCGTAGAGCCTGGCATTCTCCAGGGCGATGGCGCCTAGGTTGGCCACCGCGGTTACGAAATGAATATCGTCTTCACTGAACTCATACAGCTTATCCGTGTACACCCTGACCACCCCGATTACTTCATTGCGCAGGGCCATCGGCACCGACAGCATGGAAGCAATGCCTTCTTTAGCGGCCTGCTCACGATACTGTACGCGTTTATCAGTGGTAGCGTCCAGGACGGCTACCGGCGTGCCTTTCAGCGCATCGGCGATGCTCTTATCGGCCACAACTGGCCCCTTCCTGATGTACCAGTCGCTCAGCCCGAAGGCCGCGGTATGAACCAGCAACTCCTTGTTCGGGGTGAGCAACATCAGCGAACAACCCTTGGCCTCCAGCACCTTGGCTACCCCCGCGACCATAGAGCAGAGCACGCTGTCAGGGTCACGAGTCGAGCTCACCACAGCCGCCATCTCGTACAGGCTCTGATAATAATGTCTTACAT
>CAYWUK010000050.1:6857-9856 GCA_964461475.1 uncultured Dehalococcoidaceae bacterium | reverse complement strand
GGCTGAGGCGGTTAAGGGTGCCAGAGCCTTGAATATGAAGGGCCTGAATGTCACCATACCGCACAAGGTGGACATAATCCCCTTCCTTGACCAGGTTGACACGCTGGCGGAGAAGATAGGCGCAGTGAATACTGTGGTTAATGAGGCAGGAGTCCTGAAAGGTTATAACACCGATTCCAGCGGCTTTATGCAGGCATTGCTGGAGCGTGGCGTTCAGCCGAAGGGCAAAAGTATCGTCATAATCGGGGCAGGCGGCGCAGCAAGGGCGATTTCCTTCATCCTCGCCCAGCGGGGGGCCAGCCTGACTATACTTAACCGGCAGCTTGAGTTTGATTGGGCTGTGGTGCTGGCGCAGCGGATTTCCCAAACTTTCGGGAAAGAGGTAAAAGCGCTGGAGCTGGACGGGGCAAACCTGTCCGCAGCGCTGGAAGGGGCTGATATCCTGGTCAATGCCACCAGCCTGGGGATGAGCCCTGAGGTTGATAAGACACCTCTCCCCCGTGAGCTTATGAGAAAGGGTATGGTTGTCTTTGATATAGTGTATAATCCCATTAAGACCAGGCTGCTGAGGGAAGCGGAGGAAGCCGGTGCCCGCATCGTTGACGGTCTCAGCATGCTTATCTGGCAGGGTGTGCTTGCTTTTGAGCTCTGGACCGGGCAGAAAGCCCCGCCCGAGCTTATGCGTAAAGAGGCGATAAAGGTGCTGACGGGGCATGAAGAGTAATATCGTGCTGACAGGTTTCATGGGGACGGGGAAAACGGCAGTGGGCGAGGTGCTGGCGCAGAGGCTGGGCAAAGAGTTTGTTGAGATGGACTCTTTGGTTGAAAAAAAGGCGGGGATGCCTATCCCGGAGATATTCCGGCGGGGAGGCGAGATAGCCTTTCGCGAGCTTGAAATCGAAGTCGCCAAAGAGGTCTCTGCCAGGAAAAACGCGGTTATAGCTTGCGGCGGCGGCGTGGTGTTGAATAAAATAAACACGGACAGGTTGAAAAAAGAGGGCATAATCGTGTATCTTACTGCCAGGCCGGATGTGATACTGAAAAGGACGTCAACCGGCGAAGATGACAGGCCTCTCCTGGCTGTGGCCGATAGGGCTTCGCACATAAAGGAGCTTTTGCGGTTTCGCCGGCCCTTCTACGAGAGGGCCGCAGATATAACCATAGACACTTCAAAGCTGGATATCAACTCGGTCGCCGGGCAAATAATCAGTAAGGTAGGCGAGTATGAAAATTAAAATATCCAAGAGCGAAGTAAAGGGAAATGTCATAGCGCCTTCTTCCAAGAGCCACACCATCAGGGGGTTGATGTGTGCCGCTCTGGCCAGGGGCGAAAGCGAGATAGTGCACCCGCTAATCGCCGATGATACGGAAGTCGCTGCCGCCGTGCTGAGCAAGGTTGGCGCGCGTATCCATAAGGAGAAAGACCTGTGGCGCGTCAGCGGCGGCGAGCTCCATGAGCCGAATTCGGAACTGTACTGCGGCGAATCGGCTACCACCCTGCGTTTCATGACCGCCATATGCTCGCTTATTCCGGGCAAGAGCCTTCTGACGGCAGGCTCTACCCTTTCCTTGAGGCCGGTAGGCAAGTTGATAGAGGCCCTGAAGAGGGTGGGAGTTAAGTGCTCGTGCGAGGGAGATTTTGCGCCCGTAGTGGTTGAGGGTGGCAAGCTGCGAGGGGGACTGACCGAGTTGCCGGGCGATATAAGCTCCCAGTTCGTGTCGGCGCTGCTGTTGATAGCCCCCTTTGCCGAGAAAGGGTTGAGAATCAGGGTGACTTCGCCGTTGGTCTCGAAGCCTTACGTATTGATTACGCTTCGTTTCCTGAGGAGATTCGGCATAAAGGTCTCAAAAAACTTCGGCGAGTTCGTGGTAACCAGGCAGAAGTATGTGCCCGCTCGCTGCGAGGTAGAAGGGGACTGGTCCTCAGCCTCGTATTTGCTGGCGCTGGGAGCCCTTTCCGAAGAGGGGCTGGAAATTGAAAATCTTAATTCGGCCAGCTTTCAGGGCGATAGGGCTCTGCTGGAGTTCATGAGGGAGATGGGCGCTCAGGTTAAGGTGACTGAGCGTTCAATTATTGTGAAAAAAGGGGAGCTTGAGGCCATAGAAGCCGACCTGACCGATTGCATAGACCTGCTGCCGACCATGGGTGTCCTTGCCGCGCTGGCCGAGGGAACCAGCGTGCTTACCGGCGTGGACAAGGCGCGGCTGAAGGAATCAAACAGGGTGGCGGCGGTGAGGGAGGGACTGCAGAATATGGGCATAACGGTGAAGGAAGAGAGGAAACGACTTATTATCACCGGCGGAAAGCCGCAGGGCGCGGTTATAGATGCCAAGCAGGACCACCGCATCGCTATGGCCTTCAGCATACCCGCTGTTGTCGCTGGCGATACGGTTATAGAAGGGGCTGAACATGTCGCCAAGACCTACCCGGACTTCTGGGAGGTTATAAAGGGGCTTGGTTGCAATATGGAGATAGTAGATGAGCAATAGCCTGGGCAAGCTTTTCAGCATAACCAGCTTCGGCGAAAGCCACGGGAGATGTGTGGGCGTCGTCGTGGATGGCTGCCCCGCTGGCTTGTCCGTAACCGGGGATGATATCCGGAGGGATATGGACAAGCGCAGGCCGGGCGCAGGCGTGGCGGCCAGCAAAAGGGCAGAGGAGGACAGGGTGGAGTTCCTTTCCGGCGTGTTCAATGGCTTCACCACCGGCGCCCCAATCTGCATGCTGGCGTGGAATAAAGATGTAGATTCAGGCGAATATGATAAGGCACGCTTCCTGCCCAGGCCGGGACATGCCGACTATACCGCCTTTATGAAATACGGCGGCTTTGCGGACTACCGGGGCGGGGGCAGGTTTTCCGGCAGGATTACCGCGCCCCTGGTGATGGCTGGGGCTATTGCCAGAAAACTGCTTGGCCTTACTGGCATTGAAGTCCTGGCGCATACGGTGGAAATCGGCGGCATAAAAGCCCGGCCCCAGGAGTTTGACGCCATAAAGG
>CAYWUK010000050.1:0-6847 GCA_964461475.1 uncultured Dehalococcoidaceae bacterium | reverse complement strand
CCATAAAGGCGAACGTGGAGAAGAACTCGTTGCGCTGTGCCGACCAGAAGGCTGCCGACGAGATGGCGAGGCTTGTTGAAAAGGCAAGGGGGGAGGGCGATAGCCTCGGTGGGGTTATTGAAGGCCTGGCGCGCAACATGCCTGTCGGCCTGGGGGAACCGGTATTTGACAATCTGGATGGGGAGCTGGCTAAAGCCCTGTTTGCCATTCCGGCGGTCAAAGGGGTTGAATTCGGCGCCGGATTTGCCGTTGCCAGCAAGAAGGGCTCGGAGAACAACGATCCGTTCGCCATCAAAGGCGGTAAGGTAGAAGCCATGACCAACAATGCCGGCGGGGTGCTGGGCGGAATCAGCAGCGGCATGCCCATAGTATTGAGGGTTGCGCTCAAGCCGACGCCCTCAATAGCCAAAAGCCAGGCCACGGTTGATATTAAGAAGATGGAAAACGCCAGCCTGGCGGTGCGGGGGAGGCACGATATCTGCATCGTGCCGAGGGCAGTGGTGGTGGTAGAAGCGATGATGGCGGTAGTTTTGAGCGACTTCGTCATGAGGGCTGGTTTGCTGCCGAGAGTGATAAAATGAACCTTGAAGATTTAAGGGCCAAAATAGACGAGATTGACGACAGGATAGTTGAGCTTGTCGCTGAGAGGATAAAGCTGGCTGAAGAGATAGGCCGCGGGAAACAGGAACGGAGGAAGCTGGTTGAAGACCTGGAACGGGAACGTAAGGTTATTGAACATGTCCGCAGCATAGCCCGCAGCAAGAACATTGACCAGGGGGATATGGAGGACATCTATAATCAGATAATAGCCGCCTGCAAGAGGATACAGGGCGTGGATGTTGCCTTTCAGGGCGAAAGCGGCGCCTATGGCGAGGAGGCCGCCTTTCGTTTCTTCGGGTCTTCAATAACGACCAAGCCGTACGAAAGCCTGGAAGAGCTCTTTAAGGCGGTGGAGAGCGGGCAGGTGCAGTTTGGGGTGGTGCCGGTTGAGAACTCGCTTGAGGGCATCATCAGCCGGGTGTACGACCTAATGCTGGACTCAACTCTGATGGTGTGCGGCGAGATAGAATTGCGGGTAATACACTGTCTCATAGCTGGCGCTGGGGCGGGATTGAACACGATAAGAACGGTCTATTCTCATCCTCAGGCTCTGGCCCAGTGCCGCAAGTTCCTCAAGCACCTGAACTGCGAGCTTGTTCCCACGTATAATACCGCGGCAAGCGTGAAGATGGTGAAGGAGAAAGGGACGCCGGACATGGCGGCCATCGGCAGCGCCAGGGCGGCGGAAATCTACGGGCTTAAGATAATCGCAAAGGAAATTGAGGATAACCCGAACAATTTCACCAGGTTTTTTATCCTCTCCAAGGAAGATTCGCCGCCGTCAGGGAGCGATAAGACCTCCATAGTTTTCTCGGCTAAAGACAGGCCGGGGGCGCTGTATGAGTCGCTCAGGGAGTTCGCCTCGCGCAATATCAACCTGACCAAGCTAGAATCAAGGCCGACGCGGCAGAAGCCATGGGAGTACAATTTTTATCTTGACTTTGAGGGGCACCGCGAAGACAAGGCGGCCCGCGAGGTGCTGGAGAGCCTGGAGAAGGGCTGCATCTTTCTGAAGGTGCTGGGTTCTTATCCCAGAGCGATTAAGTAAAGTTCTGAGGTGAGAGGTGAAGGTAGCCATAATAGGCGGCTCGGGGAAGATGGGGCGGTGGTTTGCCGGCTTTTTATTGCGTGAAGGCAAAGAGGTAATAATAACCGGCCGCAACGTGGAAAAGCTGCTTGGGGTTAAGGAGCAGCTGGGCGTTGAAATCGCCTCTAATGCCGAGGCAGCTAAGAGTGCTGATGTCATCCTCCTTTCGGTGTCCATAGAAAGCCTGGAAGAAGTTGTCAGGCAGATAAGCCCGCATATACAGGCCCGGCAGATAGTGATGGACATTACCTCCATAAAAACCCTGCCCGTCGACTTGATGCACAGGCACATCAAAAAAGGCAGGGTGCTCGGCGTGCATCCGTTGTTCGGCCCGGGCGCAGAGGGTTTAGCCGGTCGGAATTTCGTGCTGACTCCCACCAGCGCCGACGAGGAAGTCCTGGCAGGGAAGGTGCGGGAATACCTGGAAGCAAGGGGTGCGAATGTCGCCTTTATGACCCCCCGGGAGCATGATGAAATGATGTCCATCGTCCTCGGGCTTTCTCATTTCATCGGCATAGTCTCGGCGGATACGTTAATCAGCTCCGGCAAACTTGAACGGATGGGGGCAATCGGCGGTACTACCTACAAGCTGCTGCTGACCCTGGCCAAGAGCGTGGTCTCCGAGGACGCGGAGTTCTATGCCTCGCTGCAGATGAATTTGCCCGGCGTGGCCGAGGTTGAGAAGCTGTTCCAGGCGAAGGCGCGGGGATGGGCGGATTTGGTGAAAACGGGGAATAAACGGGAATTCGTCCGGCGCATGAAGGCCTTAAAGGAAGGGTTTAGCGGTTCCCCCGATTTGGCAAAGGCCTACCAGGACATGTATAAGATAGTGGAAGGACTGTAAAAGCCGCTCGCGCCGGACAGGGCGGGAGCCTAAGCTATTTCACCTCGTATGAGCCGAAGATAAAGTCCAAATCTCCCTGCAGGGCGGCGACTTTTTCCTGGGGGAAGAGCTTTTCGTCTATATCAAACATCGCCTTTATCTCGGTCTTAACCGAGCCGACTATATGGGCTCTCAGGCATTCTTTTTCCTCTTTGCCCGGCTCGCCTTTGGCCTTGAAGGTCAACGTGCCTCGGCTGATGAAAGTGGACGAATCATCAGCTAGGGCGTATGTCTCCATCTTTTCCTCGCCCAGGCTCACCCCCTGTTTCAGGGTGAAGTCCCTTATCTCAGCATATAGCAACTCGGGGTTTACCTCTTTGTATGTTTTTCTGATTTGCATTTCAGTTTCTCCTTATCCCCTGTGAAGCGGGATTACATCTCTTTATTCAGGCTGGCCAGGAACTCGGCGTTGGTCTTGGCTTTGCGCATGCGGTCAAGGACTCGCTCTGTACCATCAACGAAGTTGGCGTTATCGGAGGCAATCATGGCCACCATGCGCCGCAGCAGCCATACTTGTTTCAGCACGTCTTCATCCAGCAGCAGCTCCTCCCGCCTGGTGCCGCTGCGCGGAATATCCATGGCGGGGAAGACGCGCCTTTCCGATAAACGGCGGTCAAGGTGAAGCTCCATGTTGCCGGTCCCCTTGAATTCTTCATAAATCAGGTCGTCCATGCGACTGCCGGTATCTATGAGACAGGTGGCGATGATGGTCAGGCTGCCGCCTTCGGCGGTATTGCGGGCGGCGCCGAAGAAGCGTTTGGCGGGGTGAAGGGCGGCGGGGTCAATGCCGCCAGACAAAGTGCGGCCGCTTGAAGGCATGGCCAGGTTGTATGCCCTGGTGAGGCGGGTGATGCCGTCAAGCAGTATCACCACATCCTTGCCGCTTTCCACCAGGCGCTTGGCCCTCTCCAGCGCCAGCTCGGCGACGTGTGTCTGGTTTTCCACCAGCTCATCAAAGGTGGCGCTTACCACCTCTCCCCTGACCGAGCGTTTCATATCGGTAACTTCCTCGGGGCGTTCACCAATAAGGCACACCATCAGGTAGATATCATTATAATTGGCGGTCATGGCGTTGGCTATGGACTTGAGCAGCAGCGTCTTGCCCGCTTTGGGCGGCGATACTATCAGGCCCCGCTGCCCTCTGCCGATGGGCGCGATGAGGTTAAGCAGGCGCGCCGAAAGATCTTCGGGCGTGTATTCCAGGTTTATCGCCTTGTCGGGGAAGGTGGGCGTAAGCGAGCCGAATGACTGCAGGTTTTTGGAGACCTCCGGGTCCAGGCCGTTTATTGCCAGCACCTGAAGCAGGCTGTAGTACTTCTCGTTGCTCTTGGGAGGCCTGCCCTGGCCGATGACCATCTCGCCGTTGCGCAGGCCGAAGCGGCGAATTTGCGACGGTGAAATGTATACATCGTTGGGGCTGGGCAGCAGGGTGTCCTGGCGGAGAAAGCCATATCCATCGCTCATTATCTCCAGGATGCCGCTGCAGAAGATGTAGCCCTGTTTTTCGGTGTCGGCCTGAAGCAGGCGCATGATGAGGTCCTGCCGCTTGAGGCCCTCGTATTCGGCGATGTTCATTTCCTTGGCCAGTTCGCCAAGTTCAACCTCGTTCTTGTTTTCCAGTTCAGCAATGTTCATGATTTAACCTCGCTATCAGCCCTGTTCTCCCATAAGGGAGAAGGGTGTATTTACTGTTTACTTTGACGAGACACGCTTCCAGTCGGCGAGAAAACGTTCAATGCCGATATCGGTAAGCGGGTGCTGTATCATCTGCATCAGCACCTTATGAGGAACGGTGGCGATATGTGCTCCGGCCTTGGCGGCGGCAACGCAGTGCAGGGGATGGCGGATGCTGGCGGCGATTATCCTGGCGGGCAGATGATAATGGCTGAATATATCTACCGCATCTTTGACCACCTGCATGCCGTCGTGGCCGATGTCGTCCAGTCGGCCGACGAAGATGCTCACGTAGGCGGCGCCGGCCCTTGCCGCGAGCAGCGCCTGGTTCGCCGAGAAGCAGAGGGTCATGTTCACCTCTATTTTTTCCTTGCTCAGGATATGGGTGGCCTGGAGGCCGGCGGCGTTGCAGGGTATCTTGATGGTTACGTTGGGCGCCCAGGCGGCCTTGCTACGGGCTTCCGCGACCATTGCCCCGGCGTCTTCGGCCAGCACCTCGGCGGAGACCGAGCCGGGGACTATGGCGCAGATGGCCTTAATCACCGTCTCGTAGTCGTTTGTTGACTCTCTGGACAGCAGGCTGGGGTTGGTGGTGACGCCGCTGATGATGCCCAGCTTACAGGCTTCTTTTATCTGGTCTATATTGGCCGTATCTATGAATATTTGCATGGCTGCTCCTGTATTGCTAGCTTATGCTGAAAGCGGCAACGGTGGCTGGGCGCCTTCGCGCAGCACGTCTTTGGCCGCCCCGATAAAATCGCGGAAGAGGGGGTGGGGGCGGTTGGGGCGGGAGCCGAATTCAGGATGGAACTGGCAACTGACCATCCAGGGATGGTCGCTTAGCTCGCAGACCTCAACCAGATTTCCATCCGGGGATAGCCCGCTGTAAATCATCCCCGCCTTGTGCAGGGCATCGCGAAACTCGTTGTTGAATTCAAAGCGGTGCCTGTGCCTTTCGTCAACTAATTTTTTATCGTAGGCGCTTGCCGCCTTGGTGCCCGCCACCAGTTTGCAGGGATAGTTGCCCAGGCGCATGGTGGCCCCCTTGTCCTGTATTTTCTTTTGTTCGGGCATGAGGTCAATTACCGGGTAGGGGGTGGAGGGGTCAAACTCGGTGGAGTTGGCCCCCGGCCCCAGGGCGTAGCGGGCGAACTCAATTACCATCACCTGCATCCCCAGGCAGAGCCCCAGGTAAGGGATTCCGTTTGTCCGCGCATAATTGGCGGCCTTTATCATGCCCTCTATTCCTCTGATGCCGAACCCGCCGGGGACGATGATGCCCTGCGCTGTCCTTAGCAAGGCATCGCTATCGTCCTTTTCCAGGTCTTCGGAGTGGACCCAGGTCAGTTTAATATCCCTTTCATGGTAAAGGGCGGCATGGTAGAGCGCCTCGCGGACTGAATAGTAAGAGTCGGCCAGTTCGACATATTTGCCGACCAGGGCGATGTTTACCGGCTCGCGCGGCTCTTTGATGCGCCTGACCAACTCCTGCCATTCGCTCAGGTCGATATGGTCGGCGGTGATGCCGAGCTTATTGACGATGAGATTTCCCAGCCCCTCATCTTCAAGGATAAGGGGAATCTCATATATGCTGGAGACCGTGGGCAGGGGGATGACGGCCTGCTTCTCCACATCGCAGAAGAGCGATATTTTGCCGCTCACCGATTCCGATATGGGGTAGTCGGCGCGGCATATGATTATATCGGGCTGAATGCCGATGCGGCGCAGCTCGTTAACGCTGTGCTGGGTCGGCTTGGTCTTGAGCTCCTGAGTGGAAGCAAGGTAAGGGAGGTAGGTGACATGGATGAAGAGCACGTTATTCCTGCCCACGTCATTCCTCATCTGCCTGATGGCCTCAAGAAAGGGCTGCCCCTCGATATCGCCCACGGTGCCGCCCACCTCAATGAGGACGACATCGGCCTGGGATTTTTCGGCCAGTCGTTTGAATCGTTCCTTAATCTCGCCGGTAACGTGCGGCACCACCTGTATCGTGCCGCCGAGGAAATCACCGCGCCTCTCCTTGGCGATGACCGCGCTGTAAATTTGCCCCGAGGTGACGTTGCAATCGGCGGTGACATCGATATCAATGAAGCGCTCATAGTTGCCCAAATCAAGGTCTGTCTCAGCGCCGTCCTGGGTGACGAAGACCTCGCCGTGCTGGTATGGCGACATTGTGCCGGGGTCAACGTTGAGGTAAGGGTCGAGCTTCTGGACGGTTACGCTGTTTTGCCGACTTCTAAGGATAGTGCCGATTGAGGCGACAGCGATGCCCTTGCCCACTGAGCTTACCACGCCACCCGTTACGAAAATATACTTTGGCATATAGGAAAACCGAACTTCAAGAAATCTGGGAAAATCTCCAAGCCCTTCTGGGAGTACTCAGAATTAAGGCTGAAATTCTGCAATAGAGAGCTTCCCGTATAAAGGCATGCTCTTCGCACTAATTTATAGTAGAAATGAATGCTAAATGTCAAGTGGGGAAAAGTTTCTTTTATTATAGAAAGATGGTCACAAATTGTCAAGTTTGGTGCAAAAAGATCCACTTTCAGGTAGTGTATCATTTTGAAATGCTTGAGCGTTGACAATGCTTGAGTGACAGCTAT
>CAYWUK010000049.1:0-9896 GCA_964461475.1 uncultured Dehalococcoidaceae bacterium | reverse complement strand
GGCGCAGGCCGTCCCGAGGCCGGCGTTATCGGCCGGGGATTTAAGACGTCGACAGACCAGGCCGCGTGGGCCAACGGCACTCAGGCACATGCCCTGGACTATGATGACTATTTTGTCCTTGAGTGGTTAACACCTTATCACTCTACGGCGGCAATTCTGCCCGCAGTTTTAGCCGTCGGCGAGAAGAACCACTTATCGGGCAGGGATGCCCTGCTGGGCTACATCACGGGCTTTGAGGTTATGGCCAGGATTGCCATGGCCTGCATAGAGAAACAGTACGAGTTAGGCTGGCATACTACCTCTACTCTGGGCAGCTTGGCCGCCGCAGCCGCCGTGGGCAAGATGCTCGGCCTGGACGAAAAAAGGATAAGGCTTGCTCTGGGCATCGCTGCCTCACTTGCCGGGGGGCTGAGGAAGAACTTCGGCACCATGACCAAGCCCCTCCATGCCGGTAATGCAGCCAGGAACGGGGTGGTTTCCGCAATGCTGGCCGAGAGTGGTTTCACCGCGGATGAGGATATTCTGGATAGCCCGCTTAGCTTTTGTGAGGTGCTGAGTGGTGTGGGGGGATACCAGCCAGAGGTGCCGACGATGAAGCAGGGAGCAGAGACGACATTCTACATTGTTTCTCCGGGAATAGCGCTCAAGCCTTATCCGTCATGCGCCTACAGTCACTGGGCGATAGATGCCGCCCTGGGCTTAAAGAGGGAATACGCTATTGAACATGGTGATATAGCTGATATAGAATGCCGCACCAGCTCCGCGTTGCCCCGCGTTTTGATTCACTCTCGTCCGGCCACAGCACTGGAGGGCAAGTTCAGCCTGGAGTTTTGCGTGGCTATCTCCTTTATTGACGGCGAGGTGTCTTTGAATCAATTCAGCGACCGCAAGGTGCGGGACGCGGCGGTGAAAAGGCTCATGGGGAAGGTGAGGTATGTTCATCCCCCGGAAATGGGAAGCGGGCTTGCCGACCTTAAAGGTGAACTGGCGGTAAGGCTTCAAAACGGCCAGGTCTATTCGCGCGAAGTGAGCGTGGCCAGGGGCAGCCCGGAAAATCCGATGGCCAGAGAAGCGCTGGAAGAGAAATACGGGGATTGCGCTCGCTTGTCCTTATCTCAAGAGAATGTGAATCGGTCGTTAGAGCTGATATCGCATCTTGAGTCGGTCAATGACATAGCTGAGCTTATGGACATTTTGACCTTTAATAGCCGGACACAGAGAAAAGTTGTCGGAGATTTGCTATAAAGGGCCGGAGGGCTTAATATTTTATAAGGTTTTAGAATTAGAGAGAGACTCTCTTCAGGGGACGTAAAATGAAAGTCCTGGCCTTAAATGGAATTCTGGGATACGGCTATCCGGTAAAGTCGCTTGAAAACGGGCTGAGGCAAAATCCTGATTTAATTGGCGTGGATGCGGGCTCCACCGACCCCGGCCCGCACTATCTGGGCATAGGCAAATCATTCACCTCCAGGGCGGCGGTCAAGCGAGACCTTGAACTTGCGCTGCCGGAGGCTGTATCCATGGGCATACCTTTTATAATCGGCACGGCCGGCGGCAGCGGCGGCGAGCCGCATCTTAAATGGAATAAAGAGATAATCGAGGAGATAGCGAGGGAGAAAGGGCTGCACTTCAAGATGGCCCTCATCCACGCCGAAATTGACAGGGAATATCTGAAGGGCAAGCTCAGGGAGGGGAAGATTAAACCTATGGGCCCCAATCTCGGCTTAAGAGAGCGGGACATTGATGAAAGCGTGCGCATTGTCGGCCAGATGGGGGCGCAGCCTTTCATAGAAGCCCTTGATATGGGTGTGGACGTCATACTGGCGGGCAGGTCAAGCGACGCGGCGCTCTACGCTGCGCTGCCGCTGCGGGGGGGCTATGCCCCGGGGCTGACCTGGCATGCCGCCAAGATAATTGAATGCGGGGCGATGTGCTGCATCCCGGGCACGACGGCGGACTCAATCATGGCCCATCTGGAGAAGGACTATTTTTTGTTACGGCCGCTGAACGCCGCCCGAAGGTGCACGCCGATGTCTGTGGCGGCCCATACGCTGTATGAACAGCCCAACCCGTATTATCTATATGAGTCCGAGGGCATGGCGGACCTGTCGCAGAGCAAATATGAGCAATACGACGAAAAGACCGTCAGGGTATCGGGGAGCAGGTTTGTGCCGGCGAAAAAGCCGACCATAAAGGTTGAAGGGGTGGCGGAAGCCGGCTATCGCACGATATCCATCGCAGGCGTGCGCGACCCGATAATGATTGCTGAAATAGAAAAAATAACCGAAGCTGTTGCTGAACAGGTGAAAGCGGTATTTCAAAGCAGAATATCGGCAGCCGATTATCAGCTATTCTTCCGATTATACGGCAAAGACGGGGTTGAGGGAGAAAACGAGCCCTGCAAGAGCAAAGCCCATGAGCTGGGCGTGGTGATAGAGGTGGTGGCCAAATCCCAGGAAATGGCCGACGACGTCTGCGCGGTGGCGCGCTCAACCATGCTGCATTATCCTTACGAGGGAAGAAAAGCCACCGCCGGCAACCTGGCGTTTCCGTACTCGCCGTCGGATATATCGATGGGCGTGACTTATAAATTCAGCATATACCACCTGCTTGAGCCGGAAGACCACGGCGAGCTGTTCCCCGTGGAAATGATAAACGTCTAAGGATAGTAAAATGTCAAGACTGGTGGAATTAGCCAAGGTATTGAGGAGCAAGAACGCAGGGCCGTTATATTTTACCTTTGATATAATGTTTGATGAGCAGCAGGCCTATGAGAGGGTCAGGGAATCCGGCGCCATCAGCAGGAAGCTGGTTTCCAGGCTTTACCACACGGCTGAGGAAGACATTTCAATAATCGATTATCCGGCAGCCCGGTCAATAAAAATAACCATACCCAGGAGAATTATTTCCGGCAGTATAGGCGACACAGATATATACGGTGCGCAGCAGCATGCGCCATTGCTGGACGTTGAAATAGGGTAATCTATAGGGGCAAATAAGATGTATCCCGGCTCTCTGTTAGAAAGCGTTCATAATGTAGAAGCCACCCGGGGAAGAAGGTTGAAGGAGGCGTTCCCGCGCCTCGGCGAAGAGGATAAAAATACCCTGCTGCGGGAATACCACCCGGACTTCATCAAAGAGGGCATGCGCGAGCTTGCGATTGGGCCGAATAAGGGCGACCGCACCCCGCATGAGCTGGCCGATTTGCTGGAGGGGAACAGCCGCGTTGACCTTGATAAGATTGACCTGAACCATTTTGATTATGATGTGGATGTCCTGGTAATCGGCTGTGGTGGGGCGGGGGCATCGGCAGCCCTCCTGGCGCAGGAAAATGGAGCCGATGTCCTGCTCGTGACCAAGCTTCGCCTTGGCGATGCCAACACTGTGGGGGCGCAGGGAGGCACGCAGGCGGCTGACAGGCTAGGCGATTCGCCGGCCATCCATTACCTGGATACCATGGGCGGCGGACACTACGATAATGTGCCTGAGCTGGTCGAGGCGCTGGTGCGAGATGCGCCTTCGGCGGTTAAGTGGCTGGAATCGCTGGGCGTGAACTGGGACAAGGAGCCGGACGGCTCGATGCGCGAGCTGCCCCTTGGCGGCCTGTCCAGGAGAAGATTGCATACGGCGCGCGACTATACCGGCCTTGAGGAGATGCGCGTTCTGCGCGACGAGGTAAAAAGCAGGAAGATAAAATACCTGGAATTCGCGCCGGCAGTAGAGCTAGTTCTGGATGATAAAGGGCAGATAGGTGGCACCATACTGGTGAACCTGGAGACCAATGAATTAATCCTGGTGCGCGCCAGGGCTGTTATCATGGCGACCGGCGGCATCGGCCGACTGCACATTCAAGGCTTCCCGACGACCAATCACTACGGTGCCACGGCAGATGGGCTGGTATTGGCTTACCGGGCGGGCGCTAGGCTTATCTTCATTGATACCATGCAATACCATCCCACCGGCGCCGCCTATCCCCAGCAAATCCTGGGGCAGCTGGTCACGGAGATGGTGCGGGGCCTGGGCGCTCAACTGGCTAATATCGATGGGGAGCAGTTCATTCACCCTCTGGAAACGCGGGACGTGGTAGCTTCGGCCATAATCCGGGAATGCCGGCGGGGCAAAGGCATAAAGACGCCGACAGGCGAGGTTGGCGTATGGCTGGACTCGCCCATGATTGACATCATACGCGGGGCGGGCACAACGGCTCAGAAGTTGCCTGCCATGGTTCGTCAGTTCAAACGTTTTAATATAGATATGGTCAAGGAGCCGATACTGGTCTATCCCTCTCTGCATTACCAGAACGGCGGCATCAAAATTGTCCCGGATGGCGCTACAACCGTTCCGGGGCTTTTCGCCGCAGGCGAATGTGTAGGAGGTGTGCATGGCAGGAACAGGCTCGGCGGCAACTCAACGATGGATTTGTTCGTCTTCGGGAGAAGGGCCGGCAGGGCGGCTGCCCAATATGCTCAAAAGGCAAAATCAGGCTCTCTGAGCCTGGAGCATGTGCGCCGATGGCAGAGTGAGCTTGAAGGGACGGGTCTGGCAAAATCGCGGCCAACCTCGCCGCTGCTGTTGCCAGATTATGCCAGACAGCCGCATGACTATTTGCCTGAATACACCAGGCGGATACTGTCAGCGGGGCAGACAAAGCCGACTTAGGATAATGCGGACTAATGTCCAGCCTGCCTCTCAACTTACTTACAGTCAATGCCATGGCGCCAAACCACATACATTTTTGCTGAAGATAATGTATAATAAGGTCTGCAATAAAAATATCAGGAGGTTAAACAATGGCAAAGGTTAAAGCGGTGCAATTTGGCTGTGGCCCTATCGGATGCAGCGTGGTGAGGTATGCTTGGCAGAGGCCGGATATTGAGCTGGTCGGTGCCATTGATGTTGACAAGAAGCTGGTGGGACGGGACTTAGGCGAAGTTGCTGGCATTAAAAACAAGCTAGGGGTAAGCATTTCCGCCGATGCTGATGCTGTCCTGTCTCAGGCCAGGCCTGATGTTGTGTTTTTGACCACAAGCTCCTCTCTTAAGGCCATATATTCGCAGGTGCAGACCTGCGCCGCCGCTGGCGCCAACGTGGTGGCAACCTGCGAGGAGCTGGCTTATCCGTACCGGAAAGACCTCAAGCTCTCTGCTGATATAGACAAGGTAGCAAAAGACCACCAGATTACGGTTTTGAGCACGGGTGTTAATCCCGGGTTCCTCATGGATACCTGGCCTTTATTTATGACCGGAGTCTGTCAGCAGGTCAAGCGAGTCAAGGCGGCCAGGATTCAGGATGCCTCCACGCGCCGCGGCCCTTTCCAGAAGAAGATAGGGGCAGGCTGCACCATTGAAGAGTTCAAGAAGCTGGTTGCTGCCGGGACCATCAAGCACGTTGGTCTGCCTGAATCAATAGCTATGATTGCTGCCGGGCTGGGCTGGAAGCTGGATGAGATTACCGAGAGCATCGACCCCATAGTTGCCAAGGCTAAAGTTAAGACGTCATTCGTAGCCGTGGAGCCGGGACAGGCGGCGGGCGTGAGGCAGGTCGGCAGGGGGTTCCGCGCCGGGGAGGAGTTAATAACGCTGGAGTTTGAGGCTTCGGTAGGCGCCCCGGAATCATACGACGCCGTGTTCATCAGCGGGACTCCCGACATGGAGGTGGTCGTGAAGGGGGGCACGCATGGCGATGTAGCTACCGCCGCCATGGTGGTTAATTCCGTTCAGCGGGTGATAGCCGCACCGCCCGGCCTAGTGACCATGAAAGACTTGCCGATAGTTTCCGCCCTGGGAGCTTAACGACTGAAGGCTAAAATAGGGGCGAAGAATGGCCGCAGAGAATATAGTTGACGAATATATCAGAGGTCATCCAGGGTCGTTCAGGCTGCATGAGAGGGCGAAGAGTCTTTTTGCTGCCAATGGCGTAACTCATTTTAATCGCCTGCTTGACCCTTTCCGGCCTTACATCGTCCGCGCCAGTGGTTCGCGGAAGTGGGACGTGGACGGCAATGAATATATCGACTACGTGATGGGCCACGGGGCACTGATACTGGGGCATTCCCACCCTGATGTGGTGCGGGTGGTGCAGGAGCAGATGGCCAGGGGGACCCATTACGGCGATAACCATGAGCTAGAAATTGAGTGGGCTGAATTAATAAAAAGCATGATGCCCTCGATAGAAAGGGTGGAGTTCTGCTCATGCGGGCTGGAGGCCAACATCATGGCGGTCAGGCTTGCCCGCGTCTTCACCGGCAGGAAGAAAATCCTCAGGTTCGAGGACAATTTCCACGGCTGGGCGGATGAGTTAACGGCGCCGGACACGCCGGGAATCGTCGCCGGCCAGGTCAAGATAATACCGGGCCATGACCTCGATCTGGTGGAAAAGGAGCTGTCCACCAGGGAGTATGCCGTCATCATGATTGAAGGTGGCGGCGCTCACATGGCCGGCCAGGTGCCGTGGGCTGCCGATTTCGTTCGCGCGCTGCCCGGCCTCGCCCGGAAGTATGGCACGGTTTTTCACATCGACGAGGTGGTCACCGGCTTCCGCGATTCAACCGGGGGCTGGCAGGCCACGATAGGGGTAACGCCGGATTTGACTACTTTGGGCAAGATAATCGGCGGAGGCCTGGGCGTCGGCGCGGTGGTGGGTCGGGCTGATATTATGGACAGCCTGAAGCCCAAGGCTCCTCCGCAGAAGTTCCTGCGCCATACCGGCACATGGAATGCCAACCCGCTCGCGGCATCTGCTGGCATTACCGTATGCAGGCTGTTCAGGGGGGGAGGGGTGCAGAGAAAGGCCAATCAAATGGGGGCTTACCTGCGTAAAGGAGGCAACGAAGCTTTAAAAGATATGGGCGTTGGCTGCCGCCTTTACGGCAGGTCAATAGTGCATATCTACTTTGGCCCGATTGATTATGAGCCGCCCGATGATTCTCTACCTCCCACTGCCGATGTCCAAAAGATGATTTCTGGAGTCCAGGTGAAGGAGCGTTTGTGCCTGCACCTTCTTCAGCGCGGGGTTTCTTCCTTCGGCGGGAGGCTTTTCGTCATGTCAGCAGCCCACACCGGGGAAGATGTTGACCGGACCGTAGGTGCTTTTGTAGATTCTCTAAAAGCGATGCTTGCCGAAGGAAGCTTGAGCAAAGCAACGTAGGTCTATCTCAGGTGCTCTGCCAAAGCTGCTGAGTTCACATATTTCGGCGCGGTTACTCAAGCATTGGCTGCTTATAGCTTTACTCTTTGATTGCCTAATTTTTCACCTGTCTTGTAATGTTCTCCCCTGACGGCGAGCTCCGCTTCTTCCTCTTCTTCCTTGGTCCAGTATCCCAGGGACTGGCCATACCAGGGCACCCTTGGTGTGAGCTTGGGCAGCCCCTCCTCCTCCCATATCTGCCTTGCCCTTTCCATGAACTCTTTTTTGGGCAGCGATAGCGGAAGGTAGTCCCACTTTCTGGTGGCGTCTATCAGCAGCGCAGAAGAGCCGGATGGGGAGGGATATCTGCGCTCTTCCTTGGGCGCATCTATCGGTGCTGTGGAGAAGTCCAGCGCACCCAGCCTGCCGGTTATTACTTTGGTGTCCAGATGTGGCTGCATGCTGTAGCATAAAGCCCAGTTCACCGAGTCAGGGTCGCGCGGGTCAATATCATCGTCCACCACTATCACCACCTTGCCTATATCCGGGTTCAGGCCAGCAACGGCATACAGGACCTGCCAGGGCTCGGCGCGATGGGTCTTCTTCAGGGCGACCACTACATAGTTGGATGCCCCCGAGTTCTCGTGGAACGCCACGCCGACGACTCCCGGGATGTTGCAGCGGTGCTTCAGGAAAGAGTAGTAGATTGATTCGTTGGCGACGCCCCTTATCTTGGACGACTCGCTGGGGGGGAACTGGCTGAAGAAGGCGTCGAAAATAGGCTTCTTGCGGTGCGTTATGCACTTCACGTTGAAATAGGGGCTCACCATGGGCAGCCCCATATATCCGGTAAACTCGCCGAAGGGCGCCTCCCTCTCCATGGAGTCGGTTGGCATTTCCCCTTCAATCACAATCTCGGAGGTGGCCGGCACTTCTAAATCGACGGTCTTGCACTTCACCAACTCCAGCGGCTCGCCGGCAAGTCCCCCGGCGATGGCATACTCATCAGTACCGTAGGGCAGGGGCGCTACCGAGCAATAACATACGCTGGGCGGGGGGCCTATTATTGCGGCTGCCTGTAAAGGTATGCCCCTGGCTTTGCATTTTTGCCAGTGGACGATGAAGTGTTTGTTTGGCGTGGTGCCGGCGCAGCCAATCCTGGTGGGGCTCTTTATCATGCCGCGGTAGCAGCCGACGTTTCTTATTCCTGTTTCAGGGTCCTTGGTCACCCAGTTTACCGCGGTGAGGTAGGGGGCATTGTCGAACCCCGGCGTGGAAATGGGGACGGGGAATTCGTCCATGCCGCCGCGCTCGAGGAGCTTCGCGCCCACGTGCACCTCTTCGTGGACAGGCCCGCTTTCGACCAGCTTTGGCTCTATGGGGCTGGCCTGCGCCTTGTTCCACTTCTCCATTATCTCGTCGGGCTGGCACATCATGCCGATGGCATATACTTCTGTGGAGGCGGCATGGGCGGCCACCAGGACGGGTATATCATACTTCTTGCCCTTGACATCCACCACGTTCTCGAACAGGAAGGCCTTCCTTTCCTCCTCAGGGAGGCCGCGGAACTGCCACCTGACCAGCGGGTGTAATTCTGTATCCTTGTTTATCTCCCGCTTTATCCGCGTCAGTTTGCCCTTTTCTTCCAGTGCCTTGACACATTCTCTCAGGTCGCGATAATATCTCATGTTCAGCCCTCCTTATATGGTTTGGCGGCTATAAACCCGGTTAAGATAATGCCTCGTTGCTGATAAGAATAATTACCTTAATTGTGATAATAACAACATTATTGCTTTTAGTCAACCATTACTGTAAAATATTATCTGTCCGCGTTCATTCAGACTCTTAGGGCATGTATTTTTTCGCAGGGAATCTAAGAAAGACAGAAGGGGGTAAGTAACATGAAGCCGCAACTCAGCTTTCTTTCCGCGGAGGAGCAGGAACAGATTCACCAGGCGGGGCTGAAGCTTATGTGGGAGATTGGGATGCAGTTCCCTTCGCCTGAAGCTATAAGTGTGCTGAAGAAAGCCGGGGCCGAAATAGAGGGCGAAAACATAGCCAAAATCCCGGCGGAGCTTGTTGCTTACGCGGTTGAGAAGGCCACCAAGCGCGACGCCTTAGTCCTGTACGGCAGGGATAAGAAATACGATATCCACTTAGGGGTGGATGCCCCGGTGTTCTCTTCAATGGGCGGGGCGACGCATGTTATTGACCTGGATACCAGGGAACGCCGCCCTGCCGTTATCAAGGACGTGGAGGACATGGTGCGCATCATGGATGCGCTGGAGAATATCAGCATCAATGGCGCTTTGACTACAAACCCCTCGGATGCCCCCAAGGAGACGTCGACCTGGTACGCCGTTTCCACCGCTATAAAAAATTCCTCCAAACCGTTGCACACTGCGACCCCCGGCGCTGCATTTGTCAGGGATGTGGTGAGGATGGCCTCGCTGGCGGCCGGCGGCGAGGATAAGTTCAGGGAGAGGCCGTTTATCTCATTCTGGGGGCTGATACGGCCCCCGTTTCAAATCGACCGCCTGACGCTGGAAGGGCTGGTTGAGGCGAGCCGGCAGAACCTGCCCATGATTGTAACCTCGGGCCCCATCCTGGGGATGACATCTGAAGTTACCCTGGCCGGCACCATTGCGCAGGTCCATGCAGAAGTCTTGTCCTGCCTGGTCTTGACCCAGCTGATACAGCCTGGCGTGCCGTTTATGTATGCCAGCGTAGCCCGCGGCATGGACATGAAAACGGCCAGCGTGGCCATGGCC
>CAYWUK010000048.1:0-9901 GCA_964461475.1 uncultured Dehalococcoidaceae bacterium | reverse complement strand
CATATTGACTGCCCGGGCCATGCCGACTTCATTAAGAACATGATTACCGGCGCCGCCCAGATGGACGGTGCCATACTGGTAGTAAGCGCCCCAGACGGCCCCATGCCCCAGACCCGGGAGCACGTCCTGCTGGCCCACCAGGTGCAGGTCCCTTACATGGTCGTAGCCCTCAACAAGGTGGACATGATGGAAGACGAAGAGCTGCTGGAGCTGGTAGAGGTAGAGGTGAGAGAGCTGCTCAGTAAATATGAGTTCCCCGGCGATGAGGTGCCGGTGGTGCGGGTGAGCGCGCTCAAGGCCCTGGAGTGTGGCTGCGGCAAGAGAGAATGCGAGTGGTGCGGCAAAATCCTGAAGCTGATGGACGCCGTTGACGAATACATCCCGATTCCAGCAAGGCCTAAAGACCAGCCATTCTTGATGTCCGTAGAAGACGTGTTCAGCATCAAAGGCAGGGGAACAGTGCCCACCGGCAGAGTTGAACGTGGTGTGATTAAGGCTGGAGATGAGGTTGAGATAGTGGGCCTGCACCATGAGTCGCACAAGGTGGGGTCAACCAGCCTTGAAATGTTCCACAAGACTCTGGACTATGCTGAACCCGGCGATGCCGTGGGCGTTCTCCTTCGCGGCGTGGAGAGGGAGGATATCGAGAGGGGACAGGTGCTGGCCGCCCCTGGCACTGTTAAGCCGCATACGTATGCCGAAGCCAACGTATATGTTTTGAGCAAAGAGGAAGGAGGAAGGCATACCCCATTCTTCAACGGTTACAAGCCCCAGTTTTACATCAGGACCACAGACGTCACTGGCTCCATTGAGCTTCCGGAAGGGGTGGAGATGGTAATGCCAGGCGACAACATCACCATGAAGATAAAGCTCCTTTACCCTGTAGCCCTGGAGAATGGACTCCGCTTCGCCATCCGCGAAGGAGGCAAGACGGTAGGTGCCGGCACCATCGCCAAAATTATAGAATAGACTATGGCCAAGAAAAAAGGGGAAGCAAGAGGTACTATCTATCTAGCCTGCACTGAATGCAAGGAGAGAACTTATACCACAACCAAGAACAAGAAAAACGACTCTCAACGACTAGAGCTTAAAAAATACTGTCCCCGCTGCCGCAAGGAAACATTGCACCGGGAGACGAAGTAGTGCCAGGCTATTAGGGGGTTGCGGAGGACTTCATCAATGACACACCAGACTTCAGCTAAGCGTAGTCCCATTGGCGTCAGACTGATACGATACTTTGCTGATATAATAAGCGAGCTGAGAAAAGTAGTATGGCTTTCGCGGCGGGAAGCCACCTATCTAACGATCCTGGTACTTATCGTCGCCGGTGCCGCCGGCTTGCTCCTTGGGACTTTAGATTACGGCTTCACCCAGCTAATTGACAAACTATTTTTAGGCAGATGAGGGCTTCTTATCTCTCAGGCAGCACAAGCATAGGATTTGGGGGGAACCCCCGCTCTTTCAAAGAAAAAGCGCAGCGAGGCTATCTGTGGCAGAAAACGAAAAACACTGGTATGTAATACACACCTACTCCGGGCATGAAGACAGGGTGAAGAAGAACCTGGAGCAGCGTGTAAAGTTCATAGATTCCGAAGACGAAATCTCGCAGATAGTGATACCTACCGAAGATGAAATCGAGGTCAGGAGCGGGCGCCGCCGAACTGTGACCCGAAAAATATTGCCCGGCTATGTCCTGGTCCAGATGAAGATGACCGATGAGAACTGGAACATAGTGCGTAACACCCCCGGCGTAACTGGCTTCGTCGGCAGCGGAGGCAAGCCGACGCCGTTACAGGAGGACGGGGTAAACGAGATACTGAAGAAAATGGAGGCTGAAGCGCCGAAGGTGAAAATCGGCTTCCGCAAGGGCCAAAGTGTGCGCGTGATTGACGGCCCATTCCTTGACTTCGTCGGTGTGGTGGACGAAATAAATATGGAAAAAGGCAAGGTGAAAGTGCTTCTGTCCCTTTTCGGGCAGGAAACGCCGGTAGAGCTTGATTTGTTACAAATAGAAAAGCTCTAAACTATCTGGGAGAAACGATATGGCAAAAAAAGTTAAAGCGATAATAAAATTGCAGATTGCAGCGGGGCAGGCAAATCCGGCTCCACCAGTGGGGCCAGCCCTGGGGCAGCACGGCATCAACATCATGGGCTTCTGTAAGGAATATAACGAGCGCACCGCAGCGCAGGTCGGCTCCATCATACCCGTGGAGATAACCGTATTTGAGGACAGGTCCTTCACCTTCATCACCAAGACGCCACCCACAACCGACTTATTAAAGAAAGCGCTGAGCACAGAAAAAGGGAGCGCCAGCGCTGGCCATGAAGAGGCAGGGACGCTGCCCCGGGAAAAACTGCGCGAAATAGCCAAGCTTAAAGCCAAGGATTTAAACGCCAACAGCATTGAGGCAGCGGAGCGAATCGTTGCGGGCACTGCCCGAAGTATGGGAATCAAGGTAGAATAAAATGACAAATAACGGTAAGAAACATCACGAAGCAGTGGCTATGATAGACAGGGAAAAGGCTTATGAGCCTCAGGAGGCTATTGAACTGGCGAAGAAGGCATCCCACACCCGTTTTGATGAAACGGTGGAGCTACACCTGCGCATGGGCGTTGACCCGCGAAACGCCACCCAGCAGGTGCGAGGAGTAGCCCTTTTGCCACACGGGCTGGGCAAGCAAATACGGGTGCTGGTCTTTGCGCAAGGGGAAGCGGAAAAGGTAGCTGAAAGCGCCGGTGCCGATTTCGTCGGCAGCGACGAACTAGTCAAAAAGATTGAAGAGGGATGGGTTGACTTCGATACGGCCATCGCCACTCCGGAGATGATGAGCAGGATAGGCAAGCTGGGGAAAGTCCTGGGGAGAAAGGGGCTGATGCCCAACCCCAAATCGGGGACGGTGGTAGCCATGAATGACCTGCCCAGGGCGATAGAAGATGCGCGCAAAGGCAGGGTGGAATTCAAGCTGGACAGGACGGCCATCATCCACTTGCCTCTGGGCAAGGTCAGCTTTGAAAATGAAAAGCTGATGAACAACCTCACTGCAATAGTGGAGGCAATAATGAAGGCCAAGCCCAGCGGCGTCAAGGGGCAGTTTGTCAGAAGCGCCTTCCTGACCACCACCATGGGGCCGGGGATAAAGCTTGACCTCAAGACTACCCTCGCCCTAACCGCCAGCTAGCTTTACCTGCCAGGCCATTTGTGCTAAAATAACTTAACAAAAATATAATATCCTGAGAAAGCGGGTGCCGCGCAAGGCTTAAAACTTGCCTGCCGAGGAAAAAACAAGTCCGGCTAAACCGGACTGCGGTTTGTCCTTGTGCAGCAGGCACAGGGACTTATTATTTATATTGAATAATGCTATCCATATCAGCGGCATTTTCGGAGGTACGGAAAGATGGGCAAAGAAAAGAAGGCGCAAATCATCGAAGAGCTGCAGGAGATTTTCTCCAGATGCAACATAGGCATACTGACCGACTATCGGGGGCTGACGACCGCCGAACTCACCGACCTGCGCCGCAAGCTGAGGGAGTCGGAGATTGAATACAGGGTGGTGAAGAACACTCTGGCACAGTTCGCCGCGAAAAAGGCGGGCAATG
The DNA here is from genome assembly GCA_964461475.1 of uncultured Dehalococcoidaceae bacterium. Lineage (GTDB taxonomy): Bacteria > Chloroflexota > Dehalococcoidia > Dehalococcoidales > RBG-16-60-22 > CAYWUK01. The sequence goes on along the minus strand of CAYWUK010000048.1, from coordinate 6,303 downwards.
ATGACCTCACAGGTCTATTTGAAGGGCCTGTCGCCATCGCCTTCGGCTACGGCGATATAACTGTGCCAGCCCGGGCCCTGGCCGACTATATCCGCACTGCGAAATCAATACTGAGCATCAAGGGCGGTTTTTCGAGTAGCGGAATATTGACTTCGGATAACGTGAACACACTTGCTACATTGCCATCCAGGGAGATACTGATAAGCCAGGTATTAGCCGGGATGCAAAGTCCCATTGCTAATTTAGTCGGCGCCCTTTCATCCCCGCTAAGAGGGATTATGGGAGTGCTGCAAGCTAGAATTCAACAATTGGAGGGATAAAGAAATGGCAGAAGCAGAAAAAGAAGTAGATACCACGCAGGGCGCTGTTCCAGAAACAGCCAAAGAAGAGGAGAAACCAAAGGAGGAGAAGAAGGCAGCCCCTAAGCCAAAGGAGGAGCAGGAAACCCCCGGCGAGAAACCTGCTAAAGCGGGAAAAGCGAAGAAATCCGCGGCAACCGAGGGCATACTGGACACCATCAAGAAGATGAACGTTCTTGAACTGGCCGAGTTGGTGAAGGCCCTTGAAGATGAGTTCGGCATCAGCGCCGCCGCTCCGGTAGCAGTCGCCGCCGTATCAGGAGGGGCAGCAGCGCCGGCAGCCGCAGAAGCCGAAGAGCAGACGGAGTTCACCGTGATTCTCAAGGAAATAGGGGCTAACAAGATTAACGTAATCAAGGCAGTACGCGAGTTGACTTCCCTGGGGCTGAAAGAGTCCAAGGACCTGGTGGAGGGTGCGCCCAAGCCAGTCAAAGAAGGGGTCAATAAAGACGAAGCCGCCGCAGCCAAGCAGAAGCTGGAAGCGGCCGGGGCGACCGCCGAGGTTAAATAGTCCCGCCTCCCATTAACACTAAACAACTCTCAAGGCAATTTGCATGGGGCTGAGCTAGTAAGCTCAGCCCCACAAATGACCGATTTACCCCCGTTGAAAATAACTCCGGAATGGCATATAGTTAGCAATAATAGCGCCCCCGATTCGGGAAGAGGCGGATAGATGACTCAAGGGGATTACTTCATATTGATGGGCGTGGGAGGGTTCTTCATCGTCCTTGGCCTGGTCACATTCCTCCTGGGCAAGCGCGAGCAGAAGAGCTATTTCGACTATGCCGCTACCCGCACCAAGGACCTGCGCGAATTCGTGCAGGGAGGGACAGAGGAGCCACAGGCCGGGGCCCTGAAGATAGGGGGATGGATATCCATCGCCCTGGGGCTGCTTATGCTGGCCGTTGGCGTCGCCCTGTGGATATGGGGCGGAGCAAGCGCCTGAACCCTTTACCACTCACTATCTCAGCTTTTTGGCTCTTCCAGAGGAGGGCTCAGCACCTGTAAATCAGCCTCAATCCTGAGCGCATTTGCCTCAAGGCGTTGCGATGGCACCACACTGCCGTCCCTGAAGACGAACCAGCTTGCCTCCTGCCAGTAAGGCTTCCACTTCCAATCTTTAACGGCGCTCATATCAACCTCAACATACCAGATGCCGGAGCCGTCTTTGAAATACTCCGATTCGGCGCTCCAGTTATCGCAGGTGGTATAAAAATCGGCGAGATACAGCTTGGCATCGCTGCTCTTCGCCTCATCCAGCAGGTACTCGTAAACCGCCAGTATGGCCCTGTCCTTGGTGCTGATGGTCGCAGGGGCCGATGCTTTCTCCGCTGCCGGCTGCGGCGTTGTTGCCGTAGGAAATTGCCCGAAGCCTTCACAGCCCGAGACCGTCCCCAACAATCCCACAAGAAGGGCAATTACCAGAACGTGCTTTATCAGTCCTTTGTGCCAATTAACAAGCTTCATTTCTCTTCCTTCCCAGCTTATTTTACTGAGGCCTACACAGTCCTCCTCGGCCGGTACTGGATGGCTTCAGCCACATGGTGAGCTTTTATTATAGCAGAATCATCCAGGTCGGCGATAGTGCGCGCCAGCTTGAGGATACGGTGAAAGGCGCGTGCAGAAAGATAGAGCTGCTTCATCGCCGCCTTGAGCAGCCCCTGCGCCGCATCATCCACCTGGCAAAACTCCCTTATCTCAGCAGGTGTCATCTCGGTATTGCAGGCCAGCCTAGTCCCCGTGAAGCGCTGGAGCTGCCGGGAACGCGCGGTGCTGACCCTTTTCTGCACCGCTGCAGAGGGCTCTCCCAGCCTGTCGTCGGATAGCTTCTCATAGTCAATATGGGGCACCTCAACAAATATGTCAACCCTGTCAATAAACGGCCCGCTGATGCGCCGCTGGTAGCGGGAAACCAGGCTTGGAGGACAGGTGCACTTGCGGAAGGGGTCGCCAAAATAGCCGCAGGGGCATGCGTGAAGATTGCAATTGATGATTTTCAGACTCATAATTAGTGTCATTATAACATGCTGACAACGAGTAATTCTCCTCAAAAGCGAATACGATTCTTAAAGCTGGGTTGCCCTGAGTATCTTTGCTCACCCTTACTTCTAAAAGAAGATTCTCAATAATGAATCGCTTCGTCTCATTATCAGCATTTTGGACACTCTGAGACAACCTACCTAAAATAAAACTAATGTTTTCTAATCTTTTTCTCTGCTCCTTTTCAGACAATTGAGCTTCGGTCAATTCGCAAATACGTTTCTTAATAAAATCCCTTGATTGAATAATCTCCTCAAGCTGAGAGTCTAGAGCGTCTCTAGAGAACTTATTTTTAGGGTCTGCGTACAAACGTAGTAACCTCTTTTCAGCTTCAATTAATTCCTCAAGTCTTCTTTCAGCCTCACTAATATCACTTCTATGATTGTCCTCATTAGTTGACTCTAGACGGTTAGCCACCATCTTTTTTACAGTTTCGGGATTCCGCACGAAATCAATAATCTTACCCCATATCAAATCTTCTAGGAGTTTAGCGGGTACGCTTGGTGACTCACACGCCTCAGATAGCAGGTTGCCTCTATTCCCATTTCTGTTGCACCTGTAATAACGAAGCTCACCATTTCTAGTAGAATGTGAATAGTATCCAGAATATGAGTGCCCACAGAGGTCACACTTAACCAAGCCTCGTAATAAATAGATTCTCTTAGCGTTTCTATCAGACCAAAGGTTATTGTTTTTCAACCTAGTTTGAGTCTTTTCAAAGGTGGCATCATCTACAATAGATGGACATTCAGATTTCACTAGCAGATTTGGTCTCTTCTTACTCCTTTTGCCATATAACCATTCACCTCTATAAGTAGGGTTACGAAGCATGTTATAAACACGCCCTGGACGCCATAACTTTGCTGTCGCTTTACCTCTAATACCTCTTCCATCTATGCTGTAGCGTGTAGGGATACCTAAAGCGTTTAACTGTGGTGCTATGGAGTAACAAGTCATATCATTTTCATTAATCCAATAGAAGATTTGACGTACTACTTTAGCTTCTTCTTCGTTTATCTCCAGCTTCTTGGTGTCTGGGTTTAATTGATAACCATACGGAATGATACCACCTGAATATTGCCCGCTCTGAATTGCTTTCCTCATACCATCACGGCTTCTTTCCATGAAAGTATTTCTTTCCCATTCGGCAAAGGTTGAAGCCATACCAAGATATGCTTTACCCATTGCGGTAGTAGTATCAAAGGATTCGGTTACAGAAGCGAACTGGATGCCCAAATCCTCAAATTCAGCTAGTGTATTGTACATATGACGATTGCTACGGAATAACCTGTCCAGCTTGTAAACCAAGATAATATCAAACAGTTTCGCACGTGCATCATCCATCATTTTGCTTAAAGCTGGTCTTTTTAGAGTTGTCCCAGAATACCCAGGGTCAACATATTCTTCAACAATTGGATATTCCTTGTCGGAGCAATATTTCCGCAATCGCTCCACCTGATTCCCTATGGAGAAATTCTGAGCTTGCTCTTCTGTTGAAACTCTTGCATATAATGCCGCTTTCATTTTCATACCTCCTGCCTAAGCCTGGCAAGCCTACCACAAAGCTAGGCACGAGTCAACGCCTATTTAGCTTCATTTTCCATGTTTCCACAGCTAGATAATAATATCTTGAACACTCTGCTTAGTCGCTCTTTAGAATCAGGCACTTGGATATGCTCCACCTTAACAACTGTCAAGGTGTTGTTTCGCTTCTTCCTTTTAACTTTATCCTTTACTTCGCTAACCATCATTTTGAACCAAGTGCCTTATTATTAAAATCTATAATTCTCGCAATTCTTGCCCGCTTTTCCATCTAGCAGGATACTTGCATACATTTCCTTTAGCCAGATGCTTACACACCCCTAAAAACGGGTTTCAGTTCAATTCTTGACCGCTAAAACCACCACTTTTTCAGCATCCTCGGTTTTCCCAGAGGAAAACCTGTTTCGTCTTCCCGCTTCAGTCAATTTTGTGGTTTGCTTTTTTTGTGCTTCACTCCTTTGTTTCACCTTAGAAGGCATACCCAAAGCTTCCCTGATATGATTCTCTTCCTTCTTCTCAAAATAGAGGTCTACAGCTACTTTGACTGCATTTCGTGGGTCACAATTCTCCCACACCTCATAGAAGACGATTTTTTGACAAGCTTTCCATTTCCTCAATTTCCTTAATACGGTGTTATCTTTGGTATAGACTACAATGGTCTTTTTGTCCCCGTAATCTCGTATTTCTGTTGTCATTTCAAAACCTCCAAACCATCAGTCCCTTCTAACAAATGGTTTCCATCAAAAAGACGTTGACGTAAAACACCGATTCCACGCTTGGCATTTAGCTTCCACCCCCGATATTTGAGTTCAAACGAAAGAATAGCCGTCGTAGACCGTCGCCGATTCGTATCTAATAAAACAAATATCAATATGCTTAGATATAATGTTAGGCTAAATATTCCTAAAGTTATCACGCTTGGAATATGTCTAAGAGCGATATTATGTTGAAATGTCAGTATACTGATGCTTGAACACTTATTCATATCAACTCCCCCACGCTGAGACTTTCTTTTTTTGACGTGTGTCCGTGTAGCCAAACCATACTCTTGATATACTCTGCACATTGACCTGAATTTCCTCTATTTCAAAGTTAGTTGAAATTACGTCCCTTAGAACTATAAATTTGGGATATACTTCCGCAAGAATCCCCTCCTCGTATCCTTTGTCGCCAAACCAAACCCTTATTGTCTCCCCCACTCTTCCCTGTAATTTGAAAATCTCCTGAGCTTTTTTAGTTCGGCATTCCTTGCATATACTTGCTCGTCCATCCTTTGCTCTCTTGTCAGGACTGAATTCGTCCAAACTCTTTATGTGACTGCAATATGTGCACTCCTTCTCTTGTTTAACTTCTACTTGCATTATTATTACCTTCCTTTCCTTTGGTGGAGCTAGCCCAGCTCTGGTTTTTACTCAGAAGCTAGGCTAGCCCCCCACAGTTCGTTTTATGTAGTTGTTGCGGTTTGTAGTTTTCCCCCAGCTATTGACTCTGCCGCCTTCTCAATGAGCTTGGTCAGCTTGTATACTTTAGTCCCAGGGATGGTGACACCCTTCTTCGTCAGACGCCAGTCTCCATTTCTGTAGCTGTACATCCTAACGGATATACAGGTCTTACCATCGCTGACTACGTATACCCTGACCTGTCCGTGCCCCCTCTTGGTGTCAAAGCTTCCTATCAACTTTTCCATCTTTTCACCTCCTTTCTACTGGTGTCTTAGTGTTATAAAACCACCATAGCACCAATTACGGAGGCTAGCAGTCTTTCAGCTTTGGACGCTAATGAATAGGGAATGGACGTAAGGTGTTATAAGGAGAGTCAGTTGGAGGGGTCATTCATAACGGGTTTAATATGAAGAGATTGGTGTGGTCGGTGTGGTTTTATTCTTCGTCTTCCTCTTGAGTGTCGGATAATTCTTGATATACCGAATCTTCCGTTGGTTGCTCACGGTAGGAAGCATCCACATAAGTTCTGCTTATGCCTTGTCTTCTTAGTAAATAATCAATTTTGTTTCTGAAATGCTTACGTATCCTATTCTCACTGTCATATTGTTGCTGATATTCTTTTCTTTCATCCTTATGCCGCTTGTAATATCTATTCTTTCTTAGTCTAGTTTTCAACGTTCTTTCATAGTCTATTGACCTGATGAAGGTTTTCATAACATTGAACTTATAGAACCTTTCCTCCCCAGTCTCACTGTCTTTTGCTGAAGCAACAACAATACAAGGACGATTAGGATGTTTTACTTTTCTCTTTATCAATTCCTCGTCGCTGACGAGAAAATATCCGTCTCCGTCAAAGCCTATCAGTAGTACGTAAAACCCTGACTACTTCATCGTGATTCTCTGCTATGATAGCAAACTAC
>CAYWUK010000047.1:0-9980 GCA_964461475.1 uncultured Dehalococcoidaceae bacterium | reverse complement strand
GGCGAAGTCCTTTCCCCGCGAGGCGTAGATGATTTGCCGCGATGAGTTGATGATGGTCCTTTCCCTGCGTGCATCCGCCCCGTAATTTACCACTGTGGGCAAATCTCCTCCCTGGGCGCCGATGCCCGGTATCAGCAGGGGCATATCGGGATAAGCCTGCCGGATAAGCTTGAGCTCCTCGGGGAAGGTGGCGCCTACCACCAGTCCCAGGTTGCCGTGGCTGTTCCATTCGCTGACTTTGCGGGCTACTATCTCAAAAAGGAGGCGGCTGCCGCCATCGTCTTCGCAGCGGAGGGACTGGAAATCGGCGGCGCCGGCGTTTGAGGTGCGGCACAGCACGAAAACCCCCCTGTCATGGTGCTTGATGAATGGCTCCAACGAGTCAAAGCCCATGTAGGGGTTAACCGTGGCGGCATCAAAATTGAAGTAAGAGAACATGGCGCTGGCGTAGGCTTGGGCGGTATTGCCGATATCGCCGTGTTTGCCGTCGCCTATCGCCGGTATCTCGGCAGGGATATAGGCGACGGTTTTCTTCAGGGCATCTCTTTCCTCGCTTCCCATGGCCTCATAGAATGCGAGATTGAGCTTGTATGCGCATACCAGGTCGCTGGTGGCGTCAATTATGGCCTTATTAAAATCAAAGACGCTTAAGCCATCGGGCAGCTTCGCCGGGTCGGTGTCCAGCCCGACGCAGAGCAGGCTTTTATTCTTTTGCGATGACCCGGCTAATTTATCAGTGAAGCTCACTTTCGCTCCTTGGAATAGCATTAAAACGGCCTTCGGATATCACAGGCCTGGGGACACAAGCCTGCTAATCGCGATTGGTAAGGTGGCTGGCCTTTGGCCTTTAGCAGGTGATATCGTGCTGTTTGTTGATGGCTTCCGGCGGCAGCATGCTGTCCAGTATTTTCTCCATAGCCATGGTATGACTGCACAGCCCCCAGCTTGAGAAAAACGGGCAGGAGCAGTGCCATGCGCCGTCTTTGTAGCTGGTATCGTAATTGCTGTTTTCTCCACGGAATTTCACCGAAAATTCGGAGAAGGTAACGCGGTCTGTCTCCTGGGCGTAGCGGTTTGCCTTTTGAATTTTACCGATCAAGGATGACTGCATGCCTATTACCTCCTTAAACCAAGAAGCACTGTTCCCTCTGGAAACAGTGCTTCATTTTTGTGGCAACAATTGGTGTTGCAATGATAAACACTTCCTATTATTAATTAAGCTTTGTAGTATAATTTTACCCCTTTTTCTGCCATAAGTCTAGGGGAAACCAAAAAAATTTTGACGTTAAAGATTTGCCTGCGCCGAAGCTATTACTGTAAAATATATTTAAAAGAACTTTTACGAGGTAATAAACAATGCCCATTTATGAGTATGAGTGCGGCATCTGCCGCCATCGTTTTGAGATAAAGCAGGGATTTGATGCCGAGCCACTGGCTGTATGCCCTCAGTGCCAGGGAAGTGCCCGGCGGGTGCTTCATCCGGCGCCCCTTCTATTTAAAGGAAGCGGCTTCTACATCACCGATAGCCGCAAGAGCAGCGAGCCCGCTCCCTCTAAAGAGAAAAAGAAGCCGGCGGGCAAGCAGGAACACAAAGGGAAATAGGCAAATGAAGGCGCTGCTGCAACGTGTCAGCGAGGCTGCGGTCAGCATTGCCGATGAAGAAGTGGGCCGCATCGGGCGGGGGCTGGTGGTTTTCGTGGGGGTGGCCGATGGCGATGCGGAAAAGGACGCGCAGTACCTGTTGCAAAAGGTGGTCAACCTGCGCATTTTTCCAGATGGGGAGGGCAAGCTCAATCTTTCCGTTTCCGATATCGCCGGAGAGCTGTTGCTGGTAAGCCAGTTTACCCTCCTGGCCGATACCAGGAAAGGCCGCCGCCCCAGCTTCATTGGGGCAGCGCCCCCGGAACAGGCTGAGGCGCTTTTTGAGGATTTTGTGGCCGGGGCACGCAGCACCGGCTTGAAGGTGGCGACGGGTCGTTTCCAGCAGCATATGCATGTGGAAATCCACAACGACGGCCCGGTGACAATCATGCTGGACAGCCGGGAAAAATAAAGGGCTTAAATTTTTGGCGGAGAGACAAGCGGGCATGCTGGAGAAATTAAAGGACTTGGGGTATCGCCTGACACCTCAGCGAAAGACGGTCATAATTGCCATTGAGAACAGCGATGCCCATATCGGCGCCGAGGAAATTTACGCCCAGGTGGCGGCCAGATATCCCCGCGTCAATATCTCAACGGTCTATCGCACCCTGGAATTGCTCAAGAGGCTCGGCATGATATACGAGATAGACCAGGGGGAGGGGCATATCGGCTATCATTCCGCCGACAAGGGACATCATCATCACCTTATCTGTCGCAGGTGCGGCGTGGTAATTGACGTCGGCGAATCGCTGCTCTTTCCTGTACAGGCCACATTGCGCCAGGCGTTTAACTTCCAGGCCGATTTGAGGCATCTGGCCATATTCGGGCTCTGTGATAAGTGCCAGCGGAGCGAGGAGGAACCATGAGCAAGGAGGATATAGCCAAGCTCAGGATTTTATTGAAGCACTGGGCGGAGCACAACCGGGAGCACAGCCAGGAATTCATCGCCTGGGCCGATAAGGCGAAGCTATCGGGCGAGGCCGAAGCCGGCGAGAAGATGATGGCCGCGGCGGCTGAGATGGATAAGTCCAGCGATTTGCTCCGCCAGGCCCTGAAGAAGCTGTGGGAGAAGTAGAGATGTGTTTATCCAAGGCTTATATTGAGAAGAACGGCGAAAGAGAGCTTTTCATGGATGAAGTGGCCTCCCTGGAGGTCAGCGATGATAAGCTTCTGCTGAAATCGCTCCTCGGGGAGCAGAGGGAAATAGGGGCGAGCATCAAAGAGGTAGATTTCCTGTCCCACAACATCGTGTTGAGCGATTTGAAAGGCCGAGAGTAAAGGCCGATTAATCCGGGGCGTCCGACTCAAGCTCAAGGCTTATATCCAGGGCTTTGGGGGAGTGGGTGAGGGCGCCGATAGAGATGATATCTACCCCGGTCATAGCCACCTCGCGGACGTTTTCCAGCGTAATCCCGCCCGAAGCCTCAATCCTGGCCCGACCTGCTATCGCGTCCGCTGCCCGGCGCATCTCTTCAAGGCCCATGTTGTCCAGCATAACTATATCGGCGCCGGCTGCAACGACCTCAAGTGCCTCTTTGACGCTGGTGACTTCAACCTCAACCCTTGTTTCTTGAGGGGCATTCCGCCTGGCCTTCGCCACGATGTCATTCAGGCTCATTCCGGTGGCGCGCATTGCGACCAGGTGGTTGTCCTTGATGAGGATGCCGTCGCCGAGGTGGAGGCGGTGGTTTTTCCCACAGCCTACGCGCACCGCATATTTCTCCAGGGAGCGCAGGCCGGGCGTGGTCTTGCGGGTGTCAAAGATGCTGGCCTTGGTGCCTTCGGTCTCAGATGCGTAGCGGGCGGTCAGCGAGGCGATGCCGCACAGCCTCTGCAGGAAGTTAAGCGCCGTGCGCTCGGCTTTGAGGATGCTGGCCATCCCGCCTGCAACGGTTGCCGCGATGTCCCCAGCTATAACCTGTGCCCCATCTTTAATGAGCAATTCTATTTCCAGGGATGGGTCAACACGCCGGAATACCCTGGCTGCTATCTCAATGCCGGCCAGTATGCCCTCTTCTTTAATCAGTATCGAAGCCCTGCCGTTCATCCCGGCCGGCATGAGCACATCGCTGGTTATATCGCCGTGGCTTACATCTTCGGCCAGGGCTTGGTCTATGATGTTATCAAGCTGCTCATCCGGCAGCGGAGATTCGCCCACCTGCCTTATCTCCCCTGGGTAGCTTTTCTTTAGCGAGATGGATTGCTATTTCTCCCGTATCACCGACACGCTGTTTCTGGCTACCCTGATGGTTGCCCCCGACTCTATTTTCAGCACCAAGCTGTCTTCGTTGATGCTTTCAACGACGCCGAAGATGCCACCGACGGTTATCACCTTGTCTCCCCTTTTGAGCGTCTGCAATACCTGTTCGTGTTGTTTCTGTTTGCGGCGCTGCGGCCTTATCATGGTAAGGTAGAATACCACGAACATCAATGCTATGAAGCCGAGGAATATCCAGCTGGAGCCACTCTGCGCCTCGCCTCCAGTGCCTTCCGGCGGGACACAGCCGCTGGCGAACGCCAGAAGAGCGATGATAAAGCCGCTAATCATTCCAGATTTCAACATTTTACTCTTTGCCTCCTCTTTGCTTGCTCAGTTCAACCTCGCCCTGCAATGACCAGGGGCTGGTTCTGGTAATCTTCATTTTTATCAGTTTCCCCAGGCAGTCGTCGCCATCGCTGAAGAACGCCAGCTTGCCCATTCGCGTGCGACCCTGCCACTTGCCCTTTGTCTTTTCATCCACCAGGACTTCAACCGTTTTGTCCAGCAGATGGGAGTTGATTGCGCCGGCGATTTTCTCCTGAAGCTGCTCAACCTCGGCCAGTCGCCGCTTTTTCTCCAGGAGCGGCACATCGTCCGCCAATTCCCGTGCTGCCTGTGTTCCCGGCCTGGGCGAATAGACGGCTACATGCACTGTATCAAACTTTACCCGGGAGAGCAAGTCCCCCGTTTCCTGGAACTGGCTGGCGCTCTCCGAAGGGAAGCCCACGATGACGTCTGTGCTCAGTGCTGCGCCGGGAATGGCGCTGCGTATTTTGTCGATTAGTTTTTGGTACTGCTCCACGGTGTAGCCGCGCCGCATCATTTCAAGTATCCGGTTGCTGCCCGACTGTATGGGAAGGCTTATCTCCTCGCAGACCTTGTCCAGTGAGGATATGGCCTCTATGAGCCTGTCGCTCATGTCCTTGGGGTGGTTGGTGAGAAAGCGTATGCGCTTAAGGCCGTCTATGGCGTTCAGCTCAGTGAGAAGGTCGGCTAGGTCAGGCTTGTCAGGCAAATTGTGCCCGTATGAGTCCACGTTTTGCCCCAGCAGGATGACCTCCTTCGCGTCGTGGCTCACCAGCGCTTCTGCTTCGCACCTTATCTCCGCGATTGTTCTGCTCCTTTCCCGGCCGCGGCGGTAGGGGACGATGCAATATGAGCAAAAGTTATCGCAGCCCTGCATTATGGGGATAAAAACGCTGATTGGCGGGTGCGAGGGAGCAGCCAGTGCCGCAGCGGACTCTTCCATCCAGGGCGGATAGTCTCCCGGCTTGAAGAAGTAGTTGACGTGAGGGAAGCGCCTGATGAGTTGCCCTGTTTCTGCGCCCACCAGACAGCCGGTGACAGCGAGGACTTTGCCTGGCTGGCGGCCCTTCAGGGGCTTCAGTGCATGGAGCTTGTTGCTGACGCGGCTCTCGGCGCTCTGCCTCACCACGCAGCTATTGAGAATAATCAGGTCAGCCTCTTCAGGGGAGTCCGCGACCTCGTAGCCCTGCTGCGACAGCAGGCTGGCCAGCCGTTCCGACTCCGCCTTGTTCATCTGACAACCGATAGTCCAGATATAATAGTTAGGCATCCTTTTGCTCTTTAGAAGAATTTGATGGTAGGCCAAACAGGGGCATCAATGGCGGAGGGAGTGGGATTTGAACCCACGACCCCGGTTTCCCAGGGTAAGCGCTTAGCAGGCGCCCGCACTAGACCACTATGCGATCCCTCCCAGGCCGCGTCTGTACTAGATTATTCCAATACACTTTATCATAATCTGGCGCTTTGCTCAATCCGCTAAGCTCAGTTTCGGGCGGCGCTGATGAGGTCGGTCAATCTGCTTATTCCCTGCTGTCTCATGAATTGCTCTATGCCGGCGAGGATATCAAGCAGGGCATGGGGGTTGCTGAAATTGGCGGTGCCCACCTGGACGGCGCTGGCCCCGGCCATGATGAACTCAATAGCGTCGGAGGCGCTAACGATGCCGCCGCAGCCGATGACCGGGATGTCCACCGCGCCAGCTATATCGTACACCATGCGTATTGCCACCGGCTTTATCGCCGGGCCGGAAAGCCCTCCTGTTCCGGAGCCTATCATAGGGCGGCGCCCGGCTATATCTATGGCCATGCCCTTGAGGGTGTTGATTAGGGATATGGCATCGGCGCCGGCTTCAGCTACGGCCACTGCCACGCGGACTATTTCTGCCGTGTTGGGAGTAAGCTTGACCCATACCGGGAGGGAGGTGGCCTTTCTGACGGCCCCGGTGACCCTGGCGGCGGTCTCCGGGCTCGTGCCGAATTCGGCGCCTCCGGCGGTTACGTTGGGGCAACTGATGTTCACCTCAAGGCCGCTGACTCCGGCAACGGCGTCCAGTCGGCGGGCTAGTTCGGCATAATCGGCGACGGACTCTCCGGCGATGTTGACGATTACCGGCACGCGCCAGCCTGCCCATATCGGGGTCTTTTCTTTGATTAAGGCATCAACGCCGATGTTCTGCAGGCCGATTGAGTTCAGCAGCCCGGAGGCGGTCTCCACCAGCCGCGGCTGCGGGTTCCCCTCTCTGGGTCTGAGCGTAGTCCCCTTGCACACGATGGCGCCGAGTTTCTCGATATCCAGTATATGGCTGAACTCGGTCCCGTAGCCGAAGGTGCCCGAAGCGGGCATCACCGGGTTGGCCAGCAGCAGGCCCCGTTTATGGCCGGGGGCCAGTTGAATTGATAAATCCAGTGGCGTCTCCATCTTTTTCGCCCTCACAGCTCCTGCATGAAAGCTTAGCAGACTATTCGCTGTCCTTGCAACTATCACTATTGCTCTGATTGAGATTTCATGCCATACTGGCAGATATCGGCGAGGCAGCATCCTCCACAAAGGGGACGTGTTCGGCAAATATGCTTGGCCAGATTGACAAGCAGGGCATGGTATTCGTTAAAAAAGGTGGCGTCGGCCGGCAGATTTGACATAAAAAAAGACTGGTATGCGGCGTAGCTGTCGCTTTTCGGCGCCAGGCCGACGCGACTGATGATGCGGCGGGTGTAGGCGTCAATGACGAAGATTGGCTTCCCGGCGGCATACAGTATTATGGAGTCGGCAGTTTCCTGACCGATGCCGTAGATGCCGAGGAGCTGCTGGCGAAGGCAATCGATGTCATTATCAAACAGCCTCTCCAGGCTGTCGTTGTAGTTCTCTCCCAGCCATTGAGCGAAGGACTTGAGCTTTCGTGCCTTGGCGTTGTAGTAGCCGCTGGAGCGCACCAGCCGGGCAAGCTCGGGGGGTGATAGCCTGCGCAGGGATTGCGGGTTCAGCGCCCCGGCTTTTTTTAAGCTGGCTATGGCCTTCTCCACGTTGCCCCATGCCGCCGATTGGGTGAGGATGGCGCCGACTATCACCTCAAAGGGCTCCTGCGCCGGCCACCAGTATTGCGGGCCATACCGGGCTGACAGCTTCTGATAAATGATTTGCAATGCCTGATTTGTTGAATGGTCGTCCATGAGTTTCCCGGGCTGTTTGAGCATCTATGGTTAAGACCATGATAATATATTCGCCATAAAAGAAAAAGAGGCTGTGCAATGACAGCCTCTTGGCAGCTCGGGCCGGGCGGTTATCCCTCCAGCGGCTTCAGTGTGAGGAGCTTCTTGACGATGTCAGGGTATTTGGCGATGAACAATAGTTCATCTTCAACCAGCGGTTTTTGCGATTCTACGTTGGCGTATCTGGCCAGTTCCAGAATTTTGCTGGCTTCATCTTTGCTGCTGAACGTTATCTCCATCTTGCCCATGATGTGGCTGAAGCCGGATATTCCGCCGTATTCCCCGGATATTATCTGCCTTCCTGTTTCTACGAACTCCGGCTCGCCCCGCCCCAGTTCTTCATAGCCGTATAGCTCGTAGTTTTCCGGGTCCTTTAATACGGCATCGGCGTGTATACCGGAGGCATGAGCGAAGGCATTGGCGCCAACTCCAGGTCTGTTTATGGGGATAGGCACGCCGAAGGCATAGCTGGCAAACCTGGCTATCTTCCATGATTTGGACAGGTCAATCTTCTTGCCCAGATGATATTTTTCAGCAAAGCCTTTAGATTTAGTGACCGCCAGGACTTCTGCTATCAGGTCGGCATTTCCTGCCCTTTCCCCTATGCCGTTGATGGTGGTGTTAATATAGGCGTCCTGCCCGCCATCTATGGCACCTTTGGCCCCCGCCAGTGAGTTTCCTTCAGCCAGCCCGAGGTCGCCGTGGCAGTGTATCTCAATAGGCATGGCCAGGTTCTTCGCCAGCGTCTTTGTTGCTTCATAGATTGTGAAGGGATTGTCATAGCCGAGGGTGTCGCAATAGCGCAGCCTGTCGGCCCCGTGTTCCTTAGCCGCCAGCCCGAATTCAATCAGGTAATTCATGTCCGTCCTGGAGGCATCTTCGGCATTGACCCCTATCGTCTCGGCGCCGAGGGAGCGGGCGGCATCGACGGCTGAGGTCATATCCTTTACGATGTCATCCCTGTTCTTTCTGCCCTGGAACTTGCCGTTAATCATCTGGTCCGATGTGGATATAGACAGGTTCAGGTGTTTTATATTTGGCACTCGCTTGAAGGTGATTTCTACGTCGTTTACTATGGCTCTTATCCACCCCTCCAGCCGAATAGGCTGCAGAACCCCCATCTCGGCCAGCTCCAAGTTGGCCTGCAGGTAATATGATTCGTGTTTGGTGGTGGGGAAACCGAACTCCGACTGAAACACGCCCATCTCGTTAAGGTAGACATTTATTAACGTCTTCTCCAGCTTTGATAGGCCGAGCTTGGCGGTCTGAACTCCATCGCGGTTGGTCACGTCGATGAAATAAATATTGGGCATCTGGATTTCCTCCTTCCTGCTATAAGATGTGATTTTGAAAAGAAAAGTAATTAATAATTATCATAATATATTTATAAGAGATAGTCAATATTTATATAGTTTTCCTGTTGTTAAAAAGATAAATTATATGCTATATCAAATTTATGTATGTCTGGCGGTGGCAGGCTGCCAAATTGACACCTGGCAAGTGAAGTGATAGATTACTAGATAGGGCTCTGGCCGTTTGGCTTAGGCTGTTCCGCTGCAAGTAGCATGTAAACCTTTGAAGGCTATATCTTAATCATGCCCTTTAGTTCCGCTGATGAATGTTGGCATCTGCAGTATTAAGCTCCGTTTACCTGATAACTTTTCTCTTAAGGACAAGCGGCAAGAGTTGAAGTCCATCACCAGCCGCATCCGGAACAAGTTCAACGTCTCCGTGGCCGAGGTTGATGATAACGATATGTGGCAACTGGCCAGCATAGGCATCTGTTGCGTGAGCAACGATAAAAGGTATACCAATCAGGTATTGTCGAAGGTGGTGGATTTCGTGGCGGACAGTCGCTTTGACGTGGAGATACTGGACTACGCAATTGAGATTCTGACAGTTTAGGACAGCCCCAATGGATTCCGCAGAATTCCTCAACTATCTTAAGGCTCAATCAGGCTATAACGGTCAGATTGTCCATGTTGAGCATATCCGTCCCCGAAAAGCGAGCTATGCCGGGCTGGATGAGCCGCTGAGCGAAGGGCTGCAAAATTGTCTCAACAGGCACAGGCTGTCGTCCCTCTATTCCCATCAGGCCGAGGCGATAAATAAGGCGCGGCAAGGGATGAATGTGATGGTGGCGACCTCAAGCGCCAGCGGCAAGACCCTGTGCTATAACGTTGCCGTAATGGAGGCGATGCTGGCGGAGAAAGGGAGCCGCGCCCTTTACCTCTTCCCGACCAAAGCCCTGGCCCAGGACCAACTGCGCAGCCTGCGCCAGCTGTTTTGTCCCGCTTTGCTCGGTGCCGATGAGGCGGCCACGTTTGACGGCGATACGCCCCGGGAGGAAAGGGGCGAGATAAGAAGGCACGCCAGGATAATACTCACCAACCCGGACATGCTCCACGTCGGCATTTTGCCCAATCATCAGTCCTGGTCAGGGCTGCTGCGCCATCTACGCTATGTAGTGGTGGACGAGGCCCATATTTACCGCGGCGTCTTCGGCTCGCACGTGGCCTGCGTGCTGCGCCGTCTGCGCCGTTTGTGTCGGCTGTATGGCTCCAGCC
>CAYWUK010000046.1:0-10127 GCA_964461475.1 uncultured Dehalococcoidaceae bacterium | reverse complement strand
GGTCTGGATGATGACCTGTCCGCTTGCTGGCCCGCGCCCCGCTCTGCCCGCCACCTGGCTGAGCAGTTGATACGTCCTCTCCCCGGCGCGAAAGTCGGGCAGGTTCAGGCTGGTATCGGCGCTGACCACTCCTACCAGCGTAACCGCGGGTATGTCCAGTCCTTTCGCCACCATCTGCGTCCCGATGAGGACATCGGCCTCGTGGTTGCGGAAGCTGTTCAGTATTTCCTCGTGGGAATGCCTCTGCCTGGTAATATCGCTGTCCCAGCGCAGGCGTCTGGCCTGGGGAAAAGCATAGCTTGCTTCCTGCTCCAGCTTCTGCGTGCCCACGCCCAGGAACTTTAGCTGCCGGCTTGAGCACCTGGGGCAGGTCCGGGGCACAGGCGTTTTGTAGTTGCACTGGTGGCAGGTCAGGAGGTTTTCCGCGGCATGATAGGTGAGGGCGACCTCGCAGCGCCGACAGCGCAGCACCAGACCGCAGTGGCGACATTGAATAAAGGTGGAAGCCCCCCTCCGGTTGAGGAATAGAATCACCTGCTCGCCGGCGGCCACTGCCCTGGCTATCGCCTCTGCCAGGGAACGGCTGAAGATGCTCAGGTTTCCCGCCTTAAGCTCTTCCCGCATATCTACTATCTTAACCTGAGGCATCGCCGACCCTTCTTCGGGGACGACGCGCTCAGGGAGTCGGAGCAGGCCATAATTTCCCATCTTGGCCTGATAATAAGTCTCCACGTCAGGCGTGGCGCTGCCCAGGACGACCACAGCGCCGCTCAGCTCGGCCAGCTTTAAGGCTGCGGCGCGGGCGTGGTAGCGCGGCGATTTATCATCCTGCTTATAGTTCCATTCATGTTCCTCGTCAATGACTATCAACCCTAAATCCGGCTGGGGGGCGAAGAGGGCGCTGCGCGGGCCGATAACCACGTTAAACTCCCCCTCTCTTATTCTGCGCCATTCATCAAACTGTTCGCCCGGAGAGAGCTTGCTGTGCAGCACAGCCACCCTGCGGGGAAAGCGCGCGGCGAACCTTTCTATGGTCTGTGGGGTAAGGGCGATTTCCGGCACAAGGACGAAGCCTCTTTTGCCCAGCTTCGCCGCCTCGGCCAGCGCCTGAAGGTAAATCTCCGTCTTGCCGCTGCCGGTAACTCCGTGGAGCAGGAACACGCCGGGCTGGCTATTATCGCCCTCAGCCTTCCGAAGCAGGGCTGACTTAATCAGGGCAAAAGCCGTTTTTTGGTCAGATGTCAGCGACAGGGGATATGACTGGACTATATTCTCGTAGGAAATCGGCTCGCGCCTGACTTCGACCTGTCGGAATGCGGCCAGCCCCTTGTGTATCAAAGCGTCGGCGACGGATTTCTCGCAATTGATTTTTCGCCTGGCTTCTGCCCAGGCCACAGGCTGCGCCTGTTCCAGCAGGAAGTCAAGCAGTTCGGCCTGCTTTATGGCCCCCCTCTGGCGCAGGTTGAGCGCCTGCCGGCGGGCTTCCCCGGCCTCCGCTGCCAGGCTGAGGAGCAGCTCTCGCTTAGCCCTAATCTTAATTGGCTCCAGCTCATAGCTCCTGACCAGCAGGTTGCGTCTCACCAGTTGTGAGACAATGGCCTGAGCCTTCTGTTTGCCCATGCCCTTTTCCAGTTGTTTCAGGCTGATTCTGCCCTGTCTCTGCGCCGATGCAAAGGCCTGTTGCTGTTCCTGGGAAAGAGAGGAAGTATCGCGAGCGTCGGAATCTGGGGCGATGGAGACGAATGTGAGCGGTTTGCGCTCAAAGCCCGGGGGCAGCATCAGCGCCACGGCGTCAAAGAGGGAAGAAAAATAGTATTCGCTTATCCACTGTGCCAGGGATACGTGGGCCGGTGAAATCAGGGGGTGGGGTTCAAGGACGTCAAGTATCTCCCTGGTCTCTTCAACGGCGGGGGAGGGTGTAAGCTCCATGACGATTCCCTGGAGCGTTTTGGAGCCGAAGGGGACCCATACCGCCTGCCCGACTTCGATGTTCAGGGCGGGGGGTATGGAGTAGCTGAAAGTCCTGCGCTGGGCCACCGGCGAATTGACGCTAACTTCAGCATATTTCATCCTATGCTCCGCTAAGTGGCCCGCTTTGCCCGGCATCGGCAAGCATTTCGGCGGCTTTGTTTAAGGCTGTTCTTTTTCTGGAGCTTCCGGAGCCTGTTCTTCCGCTGGTTCCGAAATTTGCTCTGGCTCCTGCTCTGTGGCTTGTTCCTCGACCTGCGCTGAAGGCTGTGGTTGCTCCAGGACTTGCTCCTCTTTCCCCTTCCTCTCCCTGCGGCTTTCCTTCAGGCGGGATGCCTTGCCGCTGCGCCCGCGCAGGTAATAGAGCTTGGCACGGCGCACCTTTCCCTGTCGCGTTATCTCCACCTTCTCAACGAGGGGCGAGTAAAATGGAAAGGTGCGTTCCACCCCGATGCCGTGAAAAACGTGCCTTACAGTGAAGCTCGCACCGGCCCCGCCGCGGCGCAGCCTGATTACCACCCCCTGGAATACCTGAATGCGCTCTCTATCCCCTTCCACTATCTTGGCACTGACCTTTACCGTGTCGCCGGGGAAGATGTCAGGGATTTTGGGATTTGCCTTTACTTCGACTATTGATGCGATGTTCATTCTATAGACTCCCTCTACGAATTAAGCTGCTCTTGGTGGCAGGCTTTTTTTGATGTTGATAGCCCTTCTATTATACGTTTTTCCTCGCGGCATAGGCTAGCCCTGTTTAGTAGCTCCGGGCGACGCTCCAGGGTGCGTTTTATGACCTGTTCGCGGCGCCACTTGGCAATCTGGGCATGGTTCCCGGAGAGCAACACCTCGGGCACTTGCCATCCCCGGTATGTTTCCGGCCTGGTGTATTGCGGGTATTCTAGCAGCCCCCTGACATGAGAATCGTCCATCGGTGAGGCCTCCGAGCCGAGCACGCCGGGCAATAGCCTGAGCACGGCGTCCATTACCACCATGGCCGGAAGTTCGCCGCCGGTGAGCACGTAGTCGCCGATGCTGATTTCGTCGGTAACCAGGTGCTGGCACACTCGCTCATCCACCCCTTCGTAATGTCCGCAGATGAGAATCAGATGGCTGTGCCCGGATAGCTCCCAGGCGATTTGCTGCGAGAAGGGGCGCCCCTGCGGCGAGAGCAGGATTACAGGAGGCTCGTTCTCTCCTTCTTTGAGGCTGATATCCGCTTTTACCGCCTCTACCGACTCAAAAATCGGCTCGGGCTTGAGCACCATGCCGGCGCCGCCGCCGTAGGGGTAATCATCGACGGTATGGTGTTTATCATGGGTGTAGTCTCGTATATTATGCAGGTTAATGCTGACCAGCCCCTGGTCGATGGCCCGTTTGAATATTCCGATGCCGAACGGGGCATGGAACATCTCCGGGAACAGGGTCATAACGTCAATGCGCATTTGTTATCTCTTCGCGGTTTCCGGGCGCGTATGCTCGGTTACCTCTCCTTTGATGATTTCGACGGCGTGGGGGATGGCGGGCGATATAGCCTCAAGGCATTCCCGGACTGCTTTGGGGCTTCCCGGCAGGTTGACTATCAGGCATTTCCCCCTCACCCCGGCCGCGGCACGGCTCAGCATCGCCATGGGCGTTATTTCCAGGGTTTTTGCCCTCATCGCTTCGGCGATGCCGGGAACGATCTTCTCTACTATGGAGAGCGTTGCCTCGGGAGTAACGTCACGCTGGCTCAGGCCGGTGCCGCCCGTGGTGAAAATCACGTCCGCCTCGCCTTCGTCAGCCCATTGGGCAAGCCTGGCGGCGATAATATCCTTCTCATCCGGGATAATATCGTATTTTACAGGCCTTCCGCCCATCGCGGAAATGCCTTCCCTGAGCACCTCGCCGCTCTTGTCCTGGCGCTCTCCGCGCGCTCCTTTATCGCTGATGGTGAGTATTGCTGCGTTGAACATAATCTGCCTTTGATAAGCAAATTATATTCTACCATATATGGGGCTTAAGAAAAAATGATGATGGGTCTATTTGCGTTGGTGGGCAAGGGCAAGAAATGGTTGGCGAAGAGACGGAAAAAGTGCTAATCTCTACTCAAATGGATAGTAGGGAGGATTAAAGGGCATATGTCTACGATATGGTTTGGTCTAGGGATTATGGCAATACCAATAGCTGCTTACGCACTTATAGAAAAAAATAATGGTATTCTAGCTCTAATGTTGTTTCTAATGGGAGTTTGGGCTATCATTATGGCTCTTGTTGAGAAGAACAAGGAAGATAAAAAGGAAAATGCTAAATTTTGGGTACAATATCAATTAGCTAAACAATCTTCTGATACACTGATAGCTGAAGTTAAAGGATTACGGGGAGATTTAACTGATTTAAGAAAAGATGTTAAAACCCTAGGAGGGAAGTACGACGCTAAAGAAAGAGATACCAACCTGTGAACCCTGCGAATCAGAGGTTCCGTTTGTATTGGTTGAAGGTTTTTGCCTCTCCCCTGGCCCCTCTCTAATAAATCAGACGAAACGAGCACTGCTTATAAGTCATATTGGAGAGGGGGACTAAGGGGGAGAGGCTAAATTGACATAACAAACAAACTCGAACAGGGCTTTAACCTGAGGCGCTCTTTGCCGAAGATATGTATAAATAAAGAAAGGAGAAGGGGGCAATTATCCAGCTTGGCTGGGGTTAGGCATGACGAGGGCTATTCACTCTTTTATTTGTTGGCTTCCCGGTAGGCATTGTCCAGAAGCTCCACCAGTTCCAGCGACCGCATGTTCAGGTCGTGCTCTTTTATGCCGTGGGCGAGCTGCATGGAGCAGCCGGGGCAGCAGGTGACGAGGAGGTCGGCGCCGGTCTGCGCCGCATTGTTCATCTTTCTCTCCAGGACCTTCATAGACAGGTCATAATGTCCCAGGCTGTATGAGCCGGCGGCGCCGCAGCATATGTTGGCCTCGGCCATATCAATGAATTCCACGCCGGGGATGCTCCTCAATATCTGGCGCGGCTGTTTGCTCACCTTTTGAAAGCGGCCGAGGTGGCACGGGTCGTGGTAGGTGACCTTTTGCTTGATGGTGCCCATCTCGGCGTTAAGCCCGATGTCGGTCAGGAACTCGCTGATGTCCTTCACCTTGCCGGCGAATGATTCTGCCTGCATAGAGCGCTCGACGTCATCTTTGAGGAGATTTGGATACCTCTTCAGCAGCGAGCCGCAGGTGGCGCAGGTGGTGACGATGGCGTCAACCTCAAGGGAAGCCGCCAGTTCCAGGTTTTTCCTGGCCATGGCGAGTGTGGACTCTACGTCGCCGTAGCCGTAGGCGGGCATGCCGCAGCAGACGAACTCCGGCAGCGACACCGCCACATTGTGCCTGTTGAGCACCCTGACGGCGGCTTCGGCTACCTGCGGGGTAAGCTCGCTGGCGGCGCAGCCTGCGAAATAAGCCACGCGGTAGCTCGGCTGCTCCGGCTGGGGAGGCATTTCAAAATGGTGGCGGAAAGGTATGGCGGGGACTATCTTTTCGGCTTTGCTGGCCTTGCCCAGCAGCCTGGTCAGTCCCAGGCTTCTCGCCGCCGAGCGAAGTCCGCTGGCCTGGGCCAGGCCCATCAAGCCGCTGAAACCCTTTAACCGTTGTGGGTTGGGAAGCAAGTTGCGGAAGATTAGCTTTTGTAGCCAGGGTTGCCCTTTCTGCTTCAGCAGCGCTGCCCTGGCCTTGAGGATTATCTCGTCGGTCATCACGCCGGGCGGGCAGTGGTCAACGCAGCAGTTGCAGGTAAGGCAGTTGAAAATGGGCTCGGTCAGTTCGTCAAGTTGTATTTTGCTGTTGAGAACGCCCTGCAACAGGGCCAGCCGCCCCCGCGCGACGGTCCACTCAATGCCGGTGGCTTTGTAAACAGGACAGCCTGCCATGCAGAAGCCGCATTTATTGCAGCGTAACAGTGCCTCGGATAGCTCTTGCAGCGCTTCCGTCATGCTATAAATCCCTCACCAGCTTTCCCGGGTTGAAGATATTTCTGGGGTCGAAAGCCCGCTTCAGTCGCTTCATCAATTCATAGTCGCTACGCTGTCGCAGGGGGTCGTATGCCTGCCTCATCTCCACCGGGCCTTTCTCCACCATGAAAAATCCGCCGAGTTTGCTGGCGCTTCGCACTAGTTCTGACAGCGCCGCCAGCACCTGGCTGTCCTGGATGTTGTGCTCCTCGGGGAATATGCTGGCATAGAGTATTCCGTTGCCGGCGCGTCCTGTGATGCTTACTTTGAGCTGCTGTGTCGCGGCAACCCTTTCTATCGTCTGGTACATTTCAGCCATCTTGTCGATGGGGACTGCGGCCTTGCCCCTGACCATTCCCGGGGCGGAGGATAGCTTTATCCTTCGCTGGCTGTCCCAGGCTTTCTCTTCCTCGCTGCCGCTCAGCACGCCGACGGCGCGGGCATCGTTCGCCATCGCCAGCGCCTGGATGTCCTTAGCATGGCGCTCCACTTCCTCCTTGCTTCCGGCAACCCCGATGAGGAGCAACAGCTCGCCCTTCTGGAGTTCAGCGTGGGGCGCTTGCCCCGCGCTTAAAATGGCCTCATAGTCCATCAGTTCCATTGATTCCGGTCGTAGAGGCGAGCTTGATATGCCCCTCTCAATTTGAGCGACGCTTTCAATATTAGGGAGACTTAGCAGTATCGTCTTGTGGTCTTCGGGGAGATAGGACAGCTTCAGGACTGCCCTGGTGATTACTCCCAGCGTGCCCCACGAGCCGAAGAAAATCTTGCGCATATCGTAGCCAGCTACGTTCTTCATGGTCTTTATGCCGGAGCTGATTATCTCCCCGTTGGGAACAACCACAGTTACTCCCAGGACGAGGTCGCGGGCGGTGCCATATAGCAGCCGACCCGGCCCGCTGCTGTTGCTGGCAAGGCTGCCCCCGATGGTCGCCTGCTCCATGTC
Source organism: uncultured Dehalococcoidaceae bacterium (assembly GCA_964461475.1). Lineage (GTDB taxonomy): Bacteria > Chloroflexota > Dehalococcoidia > Dehalococcoidales > RBG-16-60-22 > CAYWUK01. Next base: position 3,231 of record CAYWUK010000046.1, on the reverse strand, counting down.
CTCCGGCTCAAGAGGAAAGCGCAGGCCATGCTTGGCCAGTTCCTTTTTTAGCTCGGCGTGGCCGATTCCTGCCTCCACCACCGCGGTCAGGTTGCTGGCGTCCAGCTCAATTACGTGGTTCATGCGCTTGAGGCAAAGGACGATGCCGCTGCCGGCGAGGGACGGGCCCATCGCCTGTCTGGAGCCATTCCCCCAGGGGATGATTGGCATTCGCTCCCGGTTAGCGATAGCGACTATTTCGCTGATTTGCCCGGCCTCGGAAGGAAAAGCTATCGCCACAGGTTGCACCCCAGCGACATTAAAGGACTTTGGCAAATCTGGGGGGGCAAGCATGTTGTCCGCCCCGACTATTGAGGCGAGCTCGTCATGGATGCTTTTGTCCTTCCCTGCGGCTGCTTCTGGCATCGCCTTATCTTTTCGGACCTCGGGAATCACTTCCTGTGGCGGGATTAGCTTGCCCGGGTTTAGAATGCCTTCAGGGTCAAAGACCTTCTTCACCTGGCGCATCAGCTCCAGCTCGCCGGGGCTGAACATGAGGGGCATGCTGGTTTGTTTCTCTATGCCGACGCCATGCTCGCCGGTGATGGTGCCCCCGGCGTTGACGCTGGCGGCCAGTATCTCCTTCCCCGCCTTCTCGGCGCGGTGGCTCTCTTCCTCATTTCTGTTGTCATACAGTATCAGCGGGTGAAGGTTGCCGTCGCCGGCGTGGGCCACGTTGCAGATGCTAAGCTGGTGTTTCTCGCCGATTTCGCCTATCTCGCGCAGCATCGGCATCAGCTTATTGCGCGGCACGGTAATGTCCTGCACGGAGTAGGCCGGGCTGACCCTGGCGATGGCGCCGAAGGCCCCGCGACGGCCAGACCAGAGCACGTCCCTTTCCGCCGTCGTGCTCGCCGATTTTACCTCGCGCGCATTGTTGGCCTGGCATATCTCCACTATCTGCCTGCCTTGTCGCTCCATGGCCTCCTTGACCACGTCCAGCTCAATGAGGAGCAGCGCCTCGGCGTCCAGGGGGTAGCCGGCGTGGGAGCCAGCCTCTATCGCCCCAATCATTGGTTTGTCCAGCAGCTCCAGGGCGGCGGGGACGATGCCCGCCGCGATGATATCGGAGACGGCCTGCCCGGCGTCTTCCAGGGTTTCGAAAATGACCAGCATGGTCTGGTATGATTCGGGGAGGTGTATCATGCGCAGCGTGATTCTGGTGGCTATGCCCAGGGTGCCCTCGGAGCCTACCAGCAGGCCGATGAGGTCATAGCCATAGCTATCGTCGGTTGCAGTGCCCACCTGAACGATGCGCCCATCGGCCAGCACCAGCTCCGCGCCGAGGATATGGTTATGGGTTACGCCGTATTTTAAACAGTGTGGGCCCCCGGCATCCTCGCCCAGGTTCCCGCCCAGGGTGGAGGCCTTCTGGCTGGCGGGGTCCGGCGCATATGTGAAGCCCAGGGGCTGCAGGATATTCTGCAAGTCCAGGTTAATTATGCCCGGCTCCACTATAATCCTGTGGCGCGGGGCATCTATGCCTAAGACCCGGTTCAGGCGGCTCAGCTCAAGGATTATTCCTCCCTGCTTTGCCACTGTGCCGCCGGTGAGGTTGGTACCGGCCCCACGCGGCACTACCGGGACGCGTGCCTGGTGAGCCAGCTTCATGGTGGCTGATACATCTTCGGCGCTGCCGGCGAAGACGACGGCTTCCGCGAAAGAGGGCTTGTTGAGGGCATCGTAAGAGTAGGCCAGCAGGTCCGGCGCTGAAGACAGCACATTTTCCGCGCCCATCACTTTTGAGAGGGCTTTTACCAGCTCTTTTTTGTTCACACTACTCTAGATTATAAACAATTTGCTCTCGGCGACACAAGTTCAGCGCTGAAGCTGGTTTTATTTGCATTTGGTTGCTCCCTCGTGTCATTGCGAGCGAAGCGAAGCAATCCCTAAGGCGATAAATAGTGATTGCTTCGTCGCTGCGCTCCTCGCAATGACAATCGGTTGAGCTAGCGCAGCCACTAAACAGAACCATGAAGCTGGCGCTGTTGACAATCGGGCTGAAAAGCACTAAATTCAGAAGATAGCAAGTTAAATAGTCAAGGGGGGCCTTGATATGAAAAAGTACGATGTCATCGTGGTCGGCTCGGGCTGCGGTTCCATTGTTGTTGAAGAGGCCATAGCTCATGGCCAGAAGGTCGCCCTTGTTGACAGGGGGCCGCTGGGCGGGACATGTCTCAATCTGGGGTGCATACCCTCAAAGATGCTGATATATGCGGCCGACAGGGTGGTTGAGATACAGGAAGCGAAAAAGCTGGGCATAGATGCCGAGGTTAAAGACATAGCTTTCCTCTCCATAATGGAGCGGATGAGAAAGAGCATAGCGGAAAGCCAGCGGCATGTCAGAGAAGGCATCAAAGAGTCGCACGTGGACTTGTATGAAGGCGAAGGGCACTTCGTCGGCGATTATACCATCGAAGTCAGCGGCGAGCAGATAAAGGGGAAAAAGATATTCCTTGCCTCCGGCTCGCGGCCTTTCATACCTCCCATTAAGGGGCTGGACGGCATTGATTACCTGACCAACGAATTGGTGCTGCAACTGACGGAGAGGCTGGAGAGCCTGATTATAATCGGCGGCGGCTATATCGCCGTTGAGTACGGTCATTTCTTTGCTGCCATGGGCAGCAAAGTCACCATCCTGGAGATGGCTGACCGCCTCGTCCTCAGCGAGGAGCTTGAGATAGCTGAGCTATTGAAGAAGAAGCTAAGCGAGCGCATGGCGGTACATACCGGCGCCCTGGTGGAGGAGGTGAAAATGGGCGGCTCGGGCGTTATAATTGTTGCCGCCGATAAAAGCACGGGCAAGAAGAAGGAATTCAGCGCAGAGAAGATTATGATGGCGGTGGGCAGGAGGTCCAATGCTGACCTGTTAAAGGTGGAGAATGCGGGCGTGGAGCTGGATAAGCGGGGTTTCATAAAAGTGAATGAATATTTTGAGACCAGCGTGAAGAACATCTTCGCTGTGGGCGATGCCAATGGCCAGCAGATGTTCACCCATGTGGCCAACAGGGAGGCGGCGATAGCGGTGCACAACGTGCTCCACGGCGCGAAGTTGACGGTAAACTATGCGGCGGCGCCTCACGCCGTCTATTCTCATCCTCAGGTAGCGTCGGTAGGGTTGTCCGAGAAGGCAGCCAGAAAAGATCATGATATACTGGTGAGCCGGGTGAGGTACTGGGATGTGGCCAAGGG
>CAYWUK010000045.1:8681-10148 GCA_964461475.1 uncultured Dehalococcoidaceae bacterium | reverse complement strand
CCCGATTACTATGGCGACAGGCAGTGGTTTCTTCATCTTTGCCGCCTTGGCCACGTGCATCGCGATGTGCTGGGTGACGGAATAGAACTGCACCCCTGTGCGTGTCGGCGCTTTTACATGGGCGCGGTACATGCCCACATTGGGCACCCCCGTCTCCGGGTCATTGCTCACCACATAGGGGCAGGTGATGAACGGGCCAGAGTCATAACCGGGGGTGGATATCTGGATGGGCAGTTCTTCCAGTCCGCCCTGTTCAAGCAGGTTGTCTCCCATATATACTACTTCCTGGACAGGCCCTTTGCTGACCGTCACCGGGTCAATCGGGTTGGACTGCGCCTTGACCCACTTCTCGGCAATTTTATCCGGCTCACAGTTCATGCCGATGGCGTAAATATCGCGGCTGGCCGCCAGAACGCCTACCGCCAGGGGGATGCTGTACTTCTTACCCTTGGCATCGGTGATATTCTCAAAGATGAAACCCTTGCGCTCCTCCTCAGGGAGCCCCCTGAATTGCAACCTGACCAGGGGCATAAGCTCCGTATCCTTATTTATCGATCGTTTTATCCTGATTAGCTTGCCTTTTTCTTCCAGGGCCTTTAAGAGTTCGCGCAAATCCTTGTAGTAAGCCATCCTTATCCTCCCTATTTATTTTGCTGCTGTTAAAAGGATTACCCCGTTCCGAGCTTGGCATAACTTGGAGCGGGGTTTTCCTCTTTATGCTTTTCTATTAATTTCTGTAATTTTGCCCTTTGTTCGGGCAGATAGCTTTTACTTCATCAGGCTGGGTATGAACAAGGCTATCTCGGGGAATGCCATTACTAGAACCAGGCCGACCAATTGGAGCGCCATGAAGGGCCAGACAGACTTGTACAGGTCCGTGGTGGTTACTTCAGGCGGCGACACTGCTTTCAGGTAGAACATGCCAATGCCGAAGGGCGGCGACAGGTAGGCTATCTGCAGGTTCATGCCGAACAGGATGCCGAACCAGAGGCTGTTAAAGCCAAGTGACCTTATCACGGGGACGAAGATGGGCACTGTGAGGAAGACTATGCCGATGGGGTCAAGCACCATGCCCAGTATAATCAGGATGAACTGAATCAGTATCAGCGTTCCCCACGGTCCCAGGGGCAATGCATTCAGCATTTCGGAGATGAATGCACCACCACCGCCGAGCAGATAAACCCCGATGAAGGCCAGGGCGCCGATGGCTATCCACATGACCACGCCGATGGTCCTTATGCTGCTGAAGACGGCCTGTTTCAGCATTGTAATGTTGAGCCGCCTGCGGACGGCGGCGCATATCAGGGCGCCGAAGGCTCCCACCCCTGCCGCTTCGCTTGGCGTGGCCACACCCAGGTATATGGTGCCCAGCACCGCCACGATGAGCAGTATGGGCAGGATAAGGCTCCGGGTGAGGGTGATTTTTTCATGTAAGGACGCCCTTTGTTCCTTGGGCAAGGCCGGGGC
>CAYWUK010000045.1:0-8671 GCA_964461475.1 uncultured Dehalococcoidaceae bacterium | reverse complement strand
TTCAGGTAGGCCCTGATTCCGATATAAATTATAAACAGCAGGGCGAGAAGCACCCCGGGGGCGAAGCCGCCCATGAAGAGCTTGCCGATGGAGTCGCCGGAGTTCACGCCGTAGATGATAAAGGATATGCTGGGCGGGATGAGGGTACCCAGGGAGCCCCCGGCGACGATGCTGCCCAGGGTAAGGCTTTTCTGATACTTACGGTTGAACATGGCGGGAAGGGCAACCAGACCCATTATGGTGATGCCGGCGCCGATGGTGCCCACCATTGCCGCCAGTACGGTGCAGACCACCACTGAGGCCATGGCCAGCCCGCCCCGCAACGGCCCCAGCCAGCGGAAGATAGCATTATACAGGTCTTCGGCTATGCCGGAAAACTGCAAAATGTTGGCCATAAAAACGAAGAGCGGAATAGCTATCAGGCTGAAGCTGGTCATTATGTGCCAGGTGCGCAGCGCCATAAACTGGACTATAGCGCCGCCCATCAGCATGTAGCCGAACACCGCTGTCAGGAACAGGGTAACCCAGGCGAGGGGTATGCCCAGCGCCAGCAATAAAAAGAAGCCGCCAAACATGAGTATGGTGAGCAGTTCAATATTCATTTCCGCCCCCTTCCAGCGGGGTCATCCAGGGCGCTTGCTTGCCCGTGATTAAGCCTATGCTGCGGATGACCGTAGCGACTCCCTGGATGAGCAGGAAGAAGCTGCCCAGGATGATTAACGACCGCATGGGCCAGATAGGAGGGTTCCATTCAGTGCCGGCGGTCTGGTGCTTGGCTATGGCCAGTATCGTCCAGTCAATGCCGGACCACATCAGCACCGCCAGGCCTATGAAGAAGACCGGAATGCCCACCAGTTCCATAATAGCCTTCAGCCGCGGCGAGAACTGCATGTAGATTACATCAACCCTGACGTGGGCATTACGCAGTTGCGCATAGGCCCCTCCCAGCAGGTAGGTGGACATGCAGAGATATGTGGTAAGGTCCTGCTCAATTACGGTAGGCGCGTTGAAAGCGTAGCGCCGTATGACACCGTAGACGATTACCAGGGTTGCCGGCAGCAGCAGCCAGGCGAAGACCTTTCCCGACCACATGCTTATACTATCAACCACCAACAAAAAAGTTTTCAACGCAACCTCACTTTATAATGAAAGCCATCTAAAATTGGCTTTCATGTTGTTCTAGAACTGTAAACTTCTCTTGTTTGCGGGGCGGGGGGCATGGCTCTAAGCCCCTATGCCCCCCGCGTGGTTGTTTTAGCCTTTTAGCATAGCCCGCGCTCTATTGCAATGGTCTGCCAGTAGCTTCGAAGAATGCCACGATGTTGTTGTACATCTCTTGCGACATGGGGCTCTTTGAGGCCCAGTCAGCCATGTTCTTCAAACCGACTGCCCTGGCTTTGGCGAAATCTGCCGACGACCAGGTCTGGTGGATGACGCCAGCAGCTACGAACTTCTGCAAGGCCACGTAGCTCTCAGCTTCCTGTCTATCCCAGGCCCAGCGGCTGTACAGTTCAATCATGGCCTGCATGGCCGCTTTGAGGTTATCGGGCAGCTTGCTCCAGGCGCCCATGTTTACCGAAATGTCATCGGCGCCGGTTATGGTGTGGAAGGACGGGTACAGGATATATTTGCTAACTTCCTGGAGGCCCAGGCCGTAGTCGGTGGCCACGCTGAGGAACTCAAGCCCGTCAATGACTCCTGTATCCATTGCGGAATAAAGCTCGGAGGCGTCCAGGGTTTGTGGTATAGCCCCTATACCAGCGAATAGAGCTGTGTATAGGCCGGGCAGGGTCCTCACCTTCAAGCCTTTGAAGTCCTCATATGTACCGATGGGTTTCTTGGATAGGAAAGGTTCGGCGTTGCTTATCTTGGGGCCAAGGTAATAAACGTCAAACTGGCCGTAGAGCTTTCGCGCCAGGTCAGTGCCGCCGTACTGGGACATATATAGCTGCATGTCAATAGGGGATTCCCATACGCCAGGACCACTGCCTACCAGGGCAAAGGCGGGGTCGCTGCCGGTGAAGTAAGAGGGAGATTCACGGCAAACCTCTACGGTACCGCTGCTCAGTGCCTGGAGCTGGTCGGGCCCGCCCACAATCGCCCCTACCGGGAACTGGGTGATGGTCAGCTGGCCATTGGTTACAGTTGCCAGCCAGGAAAGCGCTTCGTTGAGGATGTTGAAGTCCGAGGTCCCGGATGCCATTGAGGATGCCATTCGCCACTCAAACTTCTCCGTTGTTGGTGGTGGTGCAGGGGCTGGTGCTGGAGAAGGAGTCGGAGAAGGGGTTGGAGAAGGTGTTGGAGAAGGGGTTGGGGCTGGAGTTGGCGATGGTGCCGGCGATGGTGCCGGTGCCGGAGCTGGTGCTGCTTGTTTGGCACAGGCCGAAAGCAAGGGGATTGCTACCAGCGTCAGCACTAAAAGAACAATGCTTGTGATAATTAAAACTTTACTTCTTTTCAATTTTCCCTCCTGAAAGATATTCTTGTACATTTCCGTAAGTTAAACTGATGTTCTTTTTCTCTATCACCTCCTTCTTGTATTCGGCTTCATAAATAGTTATCAGACAGTTTCAATTTCAAGCTAAGATAATTATAGAGGGAATCCGTTATAATGCGTGACGCAGGATATACGATCTTTGTTTTGTATAATCCAATAAAATACTACATTTTGCATGGTTTGTCAATTATGCTGCGTGGGGGAAGTATATTGTCCCTGCTTAGTCGTTTCCGGTGCTGCCTTTATGCTGCATGTGCTCGCGGCACTGGTGGGAAAAGGCCTCCAGCCGGATGTCCTGCCCCGAATCCTTGCTGCCCTCCACAACGAGGTTTAACACCGGCAGCCCGTGCTCCTCGCGGAGCTGGTGTAGCAGCATGCTGGCAATCGTTCCTGGCATGCAGCCAAAGGGCATTATGTTCAGGATGCCGTCGTAGCCATGCTCGGCGTATTCCAGGGCGCGCCCCATGCTCAGAATCGCCTCTCCTTCTACTGCCGGGCTCAGATAGACACGTCCGTGATTCAAAATCTCCTGCGTAGATAATTCCCGCGCGAAATGCTCAATAGCACCGTCAAATTGCTTTCTCAGTGGCTCAGCGGTCCTTTCCTGGACGAGCTCGGTGAGCTTCTGCTTGGCCCAGTCCCGCCAGCCGCCCTCTAAGTGGAGGCGGCTGCGCCGCTTGCGCTGGTGGTCTGTATAGTCCAGCCATTCTTCAATGGGGGGAAGAGAGCACTGTGCCCCGAACGACTCCAGCTTGCTGACGACGAAGTTGTTGGCGAATTGGTTATTGCGGGCGAATATCTCGCCAACTATGCCAATGCGAGGTTTGGGGGTGCTTCTATCAATTTTAATTGCCTCAAAGTCCTCCCTTACGCGGCGGGCAAAGGGCTCAAAGCCATCCGCCTGTTGCTCAACCAGTTTCGTAATCATCTCCAGATATTCCCGGTAAACTGCGTCAGTCTCGCCCTTGTTGACCTCATAAGGGCGCCTTTCCAGGAGCATTTTTTGCATTAAGTCCAGGATGGTGAAGCCGCGCCATGCTCTGAGCCTGAAGCCTCGCCCGAGGGCCGCCAGCCCGTTGTTGTAATTCTTGGTCTGGTCAAGGACATACACGGGCACCTGTTGCAGGCCGAGTTCGTCCAGCACCATGCGATGTAGCTTATTATACTGGCCAAAGCGGCATGGCCCGCAGGCGCTGGGCATGAAGAAGGCGGCATGTTCGGGGTCAAAGTCGGGGGCCTGGGTCTTTTTAACGATATCCCCCGTGGTGATGATGCTGGGGAAACATTCCTTGCCCGTGGTGTATCTCCGGCCCAGCTCAAGGGTCATATCATCTGACATGGGCAGGGCTTCAGCCTCCGCCCGGCAATGTCTGATGGCCGCCGCCAGGAGATGACCATGGTCTGTCATGTAGGGCACGTATATTAGCCGGTGGTCGGTGTGCCCGGACGCCAGTTCAAAGACCTGAAAGGGCTTTCTGGTGCCGCGAGTGTGGGCATTGCGTATGGTATCTATGAAAGCCTCGCAGCGGGTGATGATGCCGGCGTCCGCCGAGTGCTCGTCAATTTCTATGGTGAGGAAGGGCTTGCCCTCGGTCTCCTTGCTGAAGAACTTGAGCAGATATGAGTCGGGCCCGCAGGCGAAGTTGGTCAGGTAAAGTCCAAACAGCCTGGGGTCCTGTGCAATAATCCTGGCGGCGCAGAGTATTTTCTGTCCCGCCTTCCAGTACATGTTGGGGTGGGCGGCGCTGACTTCCCCGGCCACTGACTTGAGCGGCAGGAAATCCAGCGGTATGGCGAGCACCCCCAGGTCCCTCAGCTTTTCCGGCAGGTTGAGCGTCATCTCCGGGTCGCAGGTATTATACGCCCTGCCGATGATGACTATGGCCTTTTCATCGGGCTTCAGCCGGGCAAGCATTTCCTGCCCGTGCTTCTGCTGCCAATCGTTGAAGGAGTCCAGCGCGGCGAAGCCGGCTTGGATAGCGTGGTCGATTAGCGCAGCTTTATTGATGCCCATCTCCCGCGCAGTCCGCTTCAGCACCTTTTTCAGCCAGGGGCGCCCCCTGTCGGCGTGGACGACTGTTTTCAGCACTTTCGGTTGTTTTGCGCCGGGCGCGTTCAGGGCTTCTTTGATTCGCGTGGAGCTATTCAGAATAAAGGGCAGGCTCTGGGTCAGCGGGCAGTTCCATGACTTGGGGAAATCATCGCTCAGCCTTGCCATGGTGCACTGGACGGGCAGGAATAGATAATCGGGCCCTTTCTCCAGCAGGTTGAGCATGTGGCCGTGGGCGAGTTTTATGGGCAGGCAGGGCTCCTCAATCACGTTCTCCACGCCCTTGCGCATTATGTCCCTGTTGGTCGGGTCGGAGGCCACCACCTTGAAGCCAAGCTCGCCGAAAAAGGCCTTCCACAGCGGGAAAAGTTCGTGGAAGAACAAGGCCCTGGGGATGCCCACCGTTTTGCCGTTGGGGAAATCCGGGGCATCCTTGGGGTAGGCGTTCATCAATGCCTTGGCGCGCTCATCAAAGAGCCTGGGGATCCGCGAAGACCGGCTCTGCTTCTTCTTTTCCTGGCTGTCGTATTTGCCGCAGCGGGAGCCGTAGAAAAGCGTCTTTTCTTCCCCGAAGACGACCTTGTGAATTTCGCAGTGGTTCGAGCAGTCCTGGCACTCAAAGGATGACAGCTCGAACTTCCTGTCCCTCAGGTCAAATCCCTGGAAGCGTGTCTGCCTGCCGCTCGCCTCCATTTCTTCCCTGGCCAGCATGGCGGCGCCGATGGCGCCGAGTATATCGTGGTGAGGCGGCACCTGCACCTTCTTGCCGAGGACGCTTTCAAAGGCGGCCTTTTCCGCCCTGTTGAAGGCGACGCCTCCCTGGAAGAGGATGTGGTCGCCGATGCGGCGGTCTTCAACCACCTTGGTGAGGTAGTTTTTGACGACGGAATAGGCGAGCCCGCTGACTAAATCTGCTTTGGCCGCCCCCTTTTGCTTGTAGAAGTTGAGCTGCGATTCCATGAACACGGTGCAGCGTTCGCCCAGGTCCAGGGGCTGCTTAGAGGACAGGGCCATATCGCCGAACTGCTCTTTGATGTTGATATTCAGCTTTTCCGCCTGTTCTTCAAGGAAGGAGCCGGTGCCGGCGGCGCATACCTTGTTCATGGCGAAATCAACGATGGTGCCGTTCTGGAGGCTGATGTATTTAGCGTCCTGCCCGCCGATTTCAAAGATGGTATCCACCTCGGGACAGACAAAGGTCGCTGCCCTGGCGTGGCTGGTAATCTCGTTGCGGACCACATCGGCGCCGAAGAACTCGCCGGTCATATAACGCCCCGAGCCTGTGGAGCCGGCGCCCTTAACTATGACGCTGTCACCCAGTTCCTGGCCTACCTCGTAAAGCCCGCGCCTGACGGCTTCAATGGGCCTGCTGGCGGTCATCAGGTAGCGGCGGGCGAGGACATTATTATCGCGGTCCAGCACGACGACATTGGTGCTGATGGAGCCGATATCCACGCCTACGTAGGCCTCAATTTTTTGCGCGGCCTCTCTCTTGACTGGCTCGATGTTTATCGGGTAGTTATCGCTGGTCAGGGGTGCCAGTCCGGCGAACTTGTATTTCCTCTGGGAGATGTATCCCCGCAGGCGCGGCAGCGCGTCTATGGGCAGGCTGCTGCCTTCAAGCTGCCGGTTATCCTGCGCCCTTCTTCCGGCGGTGATGATAGCGCCGAGGGCGCCCAGCAGGGCGAAATGCTCCGGGATGATTAACTCCGCTTCGTCCAGCTGCATGACTTCAATTATCGCTCGCCTGATGCCCTTGTTGGCGGCCACCCCGCCCTGAAAGGAGACGGGCGTAGCCAGGTTGCGACCGCGCACTATCTGGCCCTTGAAATTGCGCACCATGGCAAAGCACAGGCCGGCGACGATATCATGCACCGGTGTGCCTACCTGCTGCAGGTGAATCATGTCTGTCTTGGCGAAGACGCTGCAGCGCCCGGCCACGCGGGGCGGTTGCGCCGACTGCAGGGCAACATCGCCGAACTGCTCAATGGGGATGCCCATGCGCGATGCCTGCTGGTCCAGGAAAGAGCCGGTGCCGGCGGCGCAGGCGCCGTTTATGGCGAAATCGCTTACCTTGGGAGGGGCATCTGCAGATTCCTTGCCCAGCACGATGAGCTTGGAGTCTTCTCCGCCGATTTCAAGGATGGTCTTCACCTCCGGGTGGAAGTGTGCCGTTCCGGCGGCCTGGGCGATAATCTCGTTGATGAATGGTATACCGAGGATATCGGAGATGAGCTGGCCGCCTGTGCCGGTGGCTGCGGCCAGTTTGAATCGCTCAGGCGGATATGCTGCCAGCACTTCCTCAAGGACAGCGAGCGTCGTCTCTACAGGCTGTCCCCCGGTGCGGACATAGCGTGATTCAATTATGTCATCGGCCGCGTCGGTCACCACAACCTTGGCGGTGACCGAGCCAACATCAATGCCAAGTTTCATATGCCAACTCGCCTGCGTAGAGATAGTATTACTACTGGACAAGGCTTTTTCTGGGAAATAATCAGTCGCAAACCAATATTATAGCTATAAATGTCGTTGGTGTAAACTGGCGGCGCATCTATTCCGGCATGCTGTTTGTGGCTGCATATATTCAGGTTAGGGCTTTGCCGTAGTATTGTCAAGCTGTCTGAGCTTGTTAGCGCGTGTTATACTGTAGCATAGGGGTAAACATTTCATGGGGCGCTACTCGGAGTTATTGGCCGGAATGAAGGAGCCGCGTGACTGTGAGGGCTAAAAAATCCGGGCTGTGTTTTGTGGTCTCGGCTGCGGTGCTGCTGGGCATGTTCGCCGGGGCGGCGCCGGCATCGGCCGGGCAGCGGTCTTGGTCGGCGGAGCCCATCCCTGGGGTGGGGGGCAGTATGCTCGGCCCAGCGGGGATTGACATTCGCGATATGGCAGTGCCCGCCGACGGCGCGACGATTTACGCCGTCGCCGGCGATAGCGTGTCGGATAACGTAGTCTATAAATCAGGCGATACCGGCAGGAGTTGGGCAGTCAGCCATGTCCCCGTTGAAGCTGACCTTGTGGCCGTCGCCCCGGACGATTCCGACCTGGCGACCATTGCCGGCAGCGAGGCATCGGCAATATATGTTACCGCCAACGGCGGCTCCACGTGGGAGTCGCTGGGTGTGCCCCAAGGGGACACCGGTATTTCAGCCGTTGCAATCTATGATATAGCTATCTCAATAGAGGCCGATGGTATGCACTATATCGCCGCTGCCGGGGAGGGGGTGGGGGCTGCTGCCAACGTCTGGTATTTCAACTTTGGCGCAGATACAGCAGCCTGGAGGGAGGCAGGCAGTCTCCCGGGATTCGGTGGCGCGGATGCGGTGAAGGCGCTGGCGTTTTCACCCCATTTCTCGGCGGACGGGACTATGCTGGCTTTGAGCGAGAGCGACGGGCTATCCGTTGCCCTGGAGGCGTTCGATTTCTCTTCGCAGCAGTGGAACGCCAGCGCCGGGCTGGCGGGATACCCGCTGACTATTGCCAGTGGCGAAATAACCGGCCTTGCTTCGGCCTCAATATCCCTTGGCCCGGAATATCTCGGCAGCGACGCGTCCAGTCGCATCGTTTTCGCTGGCCTGACCCTCGCTGGCGATAGCAGCGCCAAAGCTGCCAGTGGCATCTACCGCCTGAAGGATGCAAGCAGGCAGGCGCTGAAAACAGGCGTAAATATCCACAGCATCAGCTTTGACGGCATAAGCCTCGTCGCTGGCGGGTACGACAGCAGTGTTGTCTATCGCAGCGCCAACCCGCTGTCGGCAGCGCCGACCATTAATGTAACCGCTCCTCTGAAGGGACCGGGCGGCGAAGGCAAGACTGTGGTCGCCTGGGCCGGCCGCAGCGTTGTTGCAGGGACTTCGGGGAACGAGAGCGCCTTCGCCGTTTCCGGGGATGGCGGCAGGTCATTCAATGACGTCAGCCTCATTGACACCAGGCTGACCAATGTGCGTGATGTCGCCGTATCGTCTGATGGCAACACCGTCTATCTGGCGACGGATGATGGCGCTGACCTGAGCCTGTGGCGCCTGACAGCGAACTGGCAGAGGGTGCTCAGCAAACGGAAAACCGCCGACTACATCGTTCGCATTGATAGGGAGTTTCCCGCTGTGGTCTACGTAGCTGAGAAA
>CAYWUK010000044.1:7644-10191 GCA_964461475.1 uncultured Dehalococcoidaceae bacterium | reverse complement strand
TGGTAACCATGTCAGCGCAGCCCGCCCTGACGAGGAGCAAATCCCGCCAGTAATCAAGCCAGAAGTTCAGCAAATCATACACCGCTCCCCTGCTCTGGCCGAACTGGGACGCCAGCCGGGAAGCACAAGCGAAGCGTTCATTATAATCGGCCTTGATAAGGCCAAACAACCTCTCCATCTCCTCCTCGCGCTGCTGCATCAAAATATCGTCGGCGGCAGCGGACAGCGCCCAGCCCAGGCAACCGTGGCAAAGCCTGGCCAGGAGCCTGGCACTGCCGGGCTCAATGCCCCAGCGGTTGACGAGGAGAGACTCCGCTTCAGGGGTCGGCAGCGGGTCTAACTCCAGCCGCTGGCAGCGGGAGACCACCGTGGCCGGCAGGAGCTTTTCGTTTATAGTCAGCAATATGAAGATTACCCCCTCCACCGGCTCCTCCAGGGACTTAAGCAGGCAATTCGCCGCCTCGGTCGACAGGAATTCCGCCCCGTCTATAATGAATGCCCTGTATTTGCCCTCAAAGGGAGGCAGGCTGGCCGAATGCTGCAATTGCCTTATCTGGTCTATGCCAATCTCCGCTCTGGCCTTCGCTTCCACAGAATCAACATTCCGGGCCAGGCCGATAATCTGGACATCGGCGTGGCCGCCTGAAGCTATCTTCCGACACGAATCGCACTCGTTGCAGGGAGGCGCGGCTTCCCGGCAGTTCAGCGCCTGAACCAGGTTCAGCGCCAGCGTCATCTTGCCGACATGGGGAGGCCCCGCGAATAGGTAGGCATGCGCCAGAGTTCCTGCCTCCAGGCCGCGCTGCAACAGGGAGACCGCCTTATCCTGTCCTGCTATCTGCCACAATTGACTTATCCCCCCCCATTCAAACCAAATCGCACCTGGTGAGGTCTTCAAGGGTCTCCCGGCGTCGGATAAGGCGGGCCTTGCCATCCCTGACCAGCACCACCGCCGGCCTGAAATAGGCGTTATAATTGCTGGACATCGGGATGCAATAAGCGCCGCAGTCGGCCACCGCAATGATGTCGCCGGCGGAGACCGCGGGCAGTTTGACATCCCTGATTAAAATATCCCCGGACTCGCAGAACTTGCCGGAGAGGGTGACCAACTTGTCTTCCTTCGCCAGCATATTATTGGCCACAACCGCCTCATGCCTGGCGCCGTAAAGCGCATAGCGGATATTATCCCCCATGCCGCCATCCACCGAGACATAACACCTTACTCCGGGTACATCCTTGACGACCCCCGCCCGGTACAGCGCCACGCCGGACCGCGCCACTATTGACCTGCCCGGCTCAATGACGAGCTGCGGCAAGTCCAGCCCCAATTCGCGGCATTTCTCCGTAATCGCGGCCGTTATCACGCCGGCATAAGCGGAGATGGGCAGCGCAGGCTTGTCCAGCTCATACTGTGCGGCAAACCCGCCGCCAACGCCCAGCTCTTTAAGCGCGAAGCCATGCTGCCGCTTTATCTCCGCAGCATAATCAAGAACCCGCCCGATGGCTTGCTGGTACGGCTCAACCTCAAATATGAGAGAACCCAGATGAAAGTGCAGGCCGACCAGGTTGAGATTAGGCGCCGCCAGGGCTTTAGTTACGGCTTCATCCCTTGTTGACCAGGGGAAACCAAACTTGCTGTCAACGATGCCGGTGGTATTATATTTATGGGTATGCGGGTCTATGCCCGGCGACAGGCGCAGCAAGATGTCAGCCACGCAGCCCTGTTCCTGAGCTATCTCGTTCAACAGGGCAAGCTCCTGGAAGTTGTCCACCACTATCCGCCCCACCCCCCGCTGCAACGCCAGCTTTAGCTCGGATGCCGACTTGTTATTGCCGTGGAAATAGAGTCTGTCCATGGGGAACCCGACGGAATGGACAATGCCTATCTCCCCGCCGGAGACCACGTCCAATCCTAAGCCCTCCTCGCGCACCAACTGCGCCATGGCCTTGTTGATGAAGGCCTTGCTGGCATATACCACCGTGGTGGCGGGATACCTCTTCCCGAACTCCGCTTTGAACTCGGCGCACTTGCCGCGCAGGCCAGCCTCGTCAAAGACGTATAAAGGCGTGCCGAACTCCTCGGCCAGCGCCACGCTATCGCAGCCGCCAATTATCAGATGGCCGCTTTCGCTCACCGCCGTGGTTGCCGGAAACAGAGGCAATTTCTCCATTTTTTGCTTAAAGCCCATGCTCACCTCACCATCATAATGTTAGCAGTGGCCGACGGGCAAAGTCAATTCAAAAAGTCCTGTGTGCATCTGGTTGCTCGCCAGTGTCATTGCGAGCGGAGCGAAGCAATCCCAAAACACGATAAACAACGATTGCTTCGTCGCCGCGCTCCTCGCAATGACAATCGGTTGAACTGTCGCAACCAAAACCGAACAGAACCGCAGAACTATACGACCTTGACAAAACAAGCGCCGCTATCTAAAGTGTGAATATCGCGACCGTCATTAATGACGATTTCCTACATAATACACTCCCCAACAGGAGAATGACGCTTGAACAAAGTCGTTAGCTCCAGAGAAGCCGCAGAGCTGGTGAAAG
>CAYWUK010000044.1:0-7634 GCA_964461475.1 uncultured Dehalococcoidaceae bacterium | reverse complement strand
AAAGACGGCGATACCATCGCCGTCGGAGGGTTCGTTGGCATCGCCAACCCGGAAGAGTTGACATCCGCGCTGGAAGAGAGGTTCCTGGAAACAGGCAAACCAGCTAACCTCACCATCGTCGCCGCCGCCGGGCAGGGCGACGGTAAAAGCAGGGGCTTAAACCACTTCGCCCACGAAAAAATGGTCAAGAGGGTTATTGAAGGGCACTGGAACCTCGTCCCGAAACTGGGCAAATTAGCCATAGAAAATAAGATAGAGGCGTACAATTTCCCGCAGGGGGTTATCTCCTGCCTTTACCGCGAGATTGCCGGCGGCAGGCCCGGCTTCATCACCCACACCGGCCTCAGGACTTTCGTTGACCCCAGGATAAAGGGCGGAAAAATCAACGAGAGGACGAAGGAAGACCTGGTTGAAGTGATAACCATCGACGGGAAAGAAAGGCTATTTTACAGGGCCTTCCCCATAAACGTGGCTTTAATCAGGGGCACCACCGCCGACGCCAGGGGGAACCTGACCATGGAGAGAGAGGCTGGTGTAGTGGAGATGCTGGCGATAGCCCAGGCCGCCAGGAACTCCGGTGGCACGGTAATCGCCCAGGTGGAAAGACTGTCGCAGGGCGGGAGATTTAAGCCTTACGATGTGAAAATCCCCGGCCTCTATGTGGATGCCATTGTCATCGCCCGGCCGGAAAACCACCCGATGACGTTCGCCGAGCATTATAATCCAGCATATTCAGGAGAGGCCATTGTCCCGCTCAGCGAGATTGAACCGCTGCCATTCAACATCAGAAAGATAATCGCGCGCAGGGCGCTGCTGGAGCTGAGGCCTGAGGTCATAGTCAACCTGGGGATAGGCATAGCGGAGGGCGTTGCCGCCGTCGCTGCCGAAGAAGGGGTGAGCGACCTGATGCTGCTGACGGTTGAGGCCGGGCCTTGCGGGGGCATCCCCGCCGGCGGTTTGAGCTTTGGCGCATCGGCAAACCCCGATGCCATCGTTGACCAGCCTTGCCAGTTCGACTTTTACGACGGCGGCGGCCTGGACATAGCCTATCTGAGCCTGGCACAGGTGGACAAACAGGGAAACGTAAACGTCAGCCGCTTCGGCTCAAGGCTCGCCGGCTGCGGGGGCTTCATCAATATCACCCAGAACGCGAAAAAGGTGGCCTTCCTCGGCGCTTTCAGCGCGGGCGAGCTCAGCATTGACATTCGGAACGGCAAACTGAAGATTATACACGAGGGGGAAATAAAGAAGTTCCTCAATAATACGGAGGAGATAACCTTCAGCGGCGAGTATGCACAGTCCCTCGGCAAAGAGGTGCTGTATATCACAGAGAGGGGCGTCTTTGAGCTCAGAAAGGAAGGCGTAACCCTGATTGAAATCGCCCCCGGCATAGATTTAGAGCGAGACATCCTCTCCCGCATGGAGTTCAGACCGGAAATCGCGGCGGACCTGCGCCAAATGGACAAGCGCATCTTCAGAGAGGCAAAAATGCAGGTAAGGGATGAACTCCTCTCCCACAGATAGAAGCGCCCGCCGCGTAAAAGCTACTTAGAACCCCAGGCTCTTCCCGCCGCACACGGCATAGTTCTGGCCGGTTATGAAGCTCGCCTCATCGGAAGCGAGAAACGCTGCCATATTGCCTATATCCTCGGGCCGCCCAATCCTGCCTATAAGCGTCGTTTTCTTATATTCTTCAAAGACCTCCGGAATAGCCTGTTGGGCCCTGGTGCCGCCTACGCCACCCGGGGAAATGGCGTTAACGTTTATGTCGTAGGAACCGACCTCCTTTGCCAGCGCCATGGTGAAGCCGATGATGCCCGCCTTGGCGGCGGAGTAATCGACCATATCGTTTGATGAGCCCACCATGCCGGAGATAGAGGCGATGCTTATAACCTTGCCGCTGCGTCTCTCCATCATGTGGTTGATTACGGCGCGGGTGCAGTTGCGCACGCTCTTGAGGTTTATGGCGACCACGTAGTCCCAGACCTCTTCCTTGGATTTATAAAAAGGTGCGTTCCTTTCTCTGGCGGTGCCTCCCGCATTATTGACCAAGATATCTATCTTGCCGAACTCCTTAAGGGCAGCCTGAGCCATGCGCTCTGTCTCATCGCTTTTGGTAACGTCTGTCTTCACCACCAGCGTCTTAACTCCTTTAGCCCTGACCTCATCGGCCACCTTGTTGGCCTGCTCAAGCTCAATGTCGGCCAGAACCACATTCGCCCCTTCCTCTGCCAGCTTGAGCGCAATGCCCCGCCCTATGCCGTAAGCAGCCCCGGTAACGATGGCAACCCTGTCCTTCAGCTTCATATGATTCGTCCTCCCTGTAATATATAAATTCCTTTTGCCAATGAACTAACTCTTAGGCCGCGTAATCTCGCCGTATAGCTCCGGCCGCCTATGCTTAATAAGGTCCATCTCGAACTCGCCGGGCTTGACTACCACATGTTTCTGCCTCGCCACCGAGAGAAGAACCTCGCCGTAAATGGTCTCTTCCTTATCGCCGCTGGCCTCGGCAATGGTATCGCCCAGGGCATTGACTATCTTGCTATGGCCGAGGAAGCCGGCGCCGCGCTCGCGGCCGACGCGGTCAACCGCCACGAAGTGAATCCTGTTCTCATAGGCGCGGGCATTCACCAGGAAGCGCGGCACTTTGTCCCGACCGTCCGGCCAGTTGGTGGGAAGCACCAGGATATCCACGCCAAGCAGCATCATGACGCGGGCGTTCTCGGGCTGGTTGCAGTCGTAGCAGATGTTAAGGCCGATGTTGCCCACCTCAGTCTCATAGACCCGGAAGGGATTATTGCCAGGGTCGGTGAAGCGGTCCACGCCCAGAAAGGGCAGGTGGTTCTTGTGGTACTTTCCCACCAGCCCCTTAGGCCCGGCCAGGATAGCGACGTTATACAGCTTATCGCCGTCCTTCTCCAGCATGCCCATGACGCCATAAACGCCGAGCTCCTGGCAGCATTTTGTAAACTTATCCGCGCTGGGGCCGGGAACGGCCTCGGCGAAGGGCAAAGCCTCCTCCCGGCTGGAAAAGACATAGCCGCTCAGGGCACACTCCGGGAATACTATCAGGTCGGCGCCGTTTTTAGCGGCAGCCTCAGTCTCAAGCAATATCCTGTCGAGGTTCTCCTTGTTTTTGGTTATCTTGGGGTCCATCTGAACCCCGGCAATCTTCACCTTATCGCGCATGATTTAAACCCCCTTTCACCAGCCGAAGCTTTTTTCATCTCCCATCATGTTATCAATGCCTTATAATTAAGTCAATTCAAACTTAATTGACAGCGAACTACAAATATCGTTAGAATCCAACTAAAATAACTGGTGAGGACAAGCTATTGTATCAAAAAACGACGCTGGACAACGGGCTGCGCCTGGTCACCGCCGCCATGCCCCACACCCGTTCGGTATCAATCGGAATTTTCGTCGGCACCGGCTCCAGATACGAGGCCGAGGCCCAAGGCGGCGCCTCGCATTTCATTGAGCACATGCTCTTCAAGGGCACAGCAAAACGGCCCACCCCCAGGGAGATTGCCGTGGCCATAGAAGGGGTGGGCGGCTATTTTAACGCGGGCACCGATAAGGAGCTGACCGCCTACTGGTGCAAGGTAACCCAGCCCCACCTGCACCTCGCCCTTGATGTTCTGGCAGACATGCTTCTCAATTCAAAGTTCGACCCGGAAGAGATAGCCAGAGAGCATAAGGTCATCATTGAGGAAATCAACATGTGCAACGATTCCCCGGCGCAGCGGGTAGGCCTGCTCATCGACGAAGTGCTCTGGCCGGGGCACCCACTGGGGCGCGATATAGCCGGCACCAAGGAATCGGTGGCCGCCATAAACAAAGATGCGCTGCTCGGATACATGGCCAAGCAATATCAGCCCGCCAGCGCCGTGGTCGCCATCGCCGGCGGCATCCAGCAGGAGGACATACTGGCTGCAGTCAGCCAGGTTTTAGGCAGCTGGAAAAGCCAGCGACAGCGGCCGGAGTATCTGGCTTATAAAGAGCAGCCCTCCCCGCGACTGCGCATCGAGACGCGGGACACAGACCAGACCCACTTCTGCCTGGCCTTGCCCGGCTTATCAATTTTTCACCCCAAACGGTTCGCGTTCGACCTGTTAAACGTCATCCTCGGCGAGGGCATGAGCAGCCGATTATTCACAGAAATTCGCGACAGGCTCGGGCTCGCCTACAGCATCCAGAGCTACGTTGACCATTTCCTTGATACGGGCGCCATCAATATAGCGGCCGGGGTGGAGACAAAGAACCTGCAGGTAGCCATTAAGGCCATCCTTGAGGAGCTGGCCAAATTCAAGGAAATAGTCCCCGAGCCAGAGCTTGCCAAAGCCAAGGAATTCTCCAAAGGCCACCTGCTGCTGCGCATGGAAGACAGCCGCAGCGTCGCCGGCTGGATGGGAGGACAGGAAACCCTCACCGGGCGCATCCGCAGCGTTGACGAGGTGCTATCCATCATCGATGCCATTACCGCCGAAGACCTTAAACAGCTGGCCGAGGAGCTTTTCAAGGCCGAGCGACTGCGCCTGGCGGTGGTGGGGCCGGTAAAGCAAGATGAGCCGCTTGGAGAGCTGCTGAAACTATGAACTGCCAAAATATTATCTCCGCCTGTTTTGGGAGGTAGCCAGTTGCTGCTGGAACTGAGGGTCAGAAACCTGGGCATCATCGATGAGCTCAACTGGAGGCTGGAGCCCGGCTTGAACGTCATCACCGGCGAGACTGGCGCTGGGAAGTCCCTGGTGATAGACGCCGTAGAGACCCTCCTTGGGGGCAAGGCGGACGACGAAAGCATCCGCCACGGCGCCAGCGAGGCCGTAATTGAAGGAGTATTCGCCCTGGGCAAGGGCGGTAGCTTCGCCCGGATGAGGGAATTCCTCGCCGAAAAGGGGCTCGCCGCCGATGAAGAGACCCTGGTGATAAAATGCGAGTTCCGCCGGCAGGGCCGCAGCACCATCAGGATGAACGGGCAGGCGGTGCCGAGGAGCCTGCTGGGCCAGATGGAGCATTTCCTGATTGACATCCACGGCCAGAGCGAGCACCTCTCCCTCCTCGACAGGAAATTTCACCTGGACTTCATGGATGCTTACGCCCACAATATGGAGCCCAGGAGCGACTTCGCCGCCAGAGCCGCCGAGCTGCGCAATATGGAGCAGGAACTCAGGGCGCTCAGCGAGGAAGAAAGAGACCGCGCCCGGCGCGAGGAGTACCTGCGCTTCCAGATAGATGAGATAAGCCGGGCCAGGCTGCGAGAGGGCGAGGAAGAGGAGCTGCTCACAGAACGGAACGTCCTCTCCTCCTGCGAAAAGCTGAAAACTTACTCCTATGAAGCCTATCAGTCCCTTCAAGGCGACAATGATGCGCTTTCCCCGTCTTCGGCGGTGGACAGGCTCAGCCAGGCGATGCAATCCTTGAAAAAGATTGTTGAGCTTGACCCAACCCTGAAGAAGCAGCTGGATTTCCTGGAAGAGGCGCTATATGGCCTGGAAGAAGCCGGGCGGGATATACGCTCATACGGCGACCGCCTGGAGTACGACCCGGCGCGACTGGAGGAGGTGGAGTTGCGCCTGGAGCTTATCAGAAACCTGAAACGAAAATACGGGCAGACCATCGCCGAAATCCTGGGCCACCTGGGAAAGGCGGAGGGGGAACTGGAGGGGCTTTCCCATTCCTCGCAAAGGCGGGCCGAGCTTGAAGAGCAACGCCGCCACCTCAAGGAAGAGATGGGGAAAACGGCCTTTGCGCTTTCCAAAGCCCGCTCGCAGGTAGCGGGGAAACTGGTGAGCGAAGTCAAGAAAGAGCTCAGCGAACTGAATATGCCGCAGGTGGATTTTGAAGTAGCAATAACCCAGCTCCAGAGCGAAGATGGAATCCCTCTCCCCGACGGCAAGACCTATGCCTTCACCAATGAGGGGGTTGACAGCGTGGAGTTCATCGCCTCCACCAACCCGGGGGAGCCGCTGAAGCCCCTGGCCAGAATCGCCTCCACCGGCGAGATGTCGCGTTTCATGCTGGCGCTAAAAAGTGCGCTGTCCGCAGCCGACAGCACCCCGGTGCTCGTGTTCGATGAAATAGACATCGGCATCGGCGGCAGGAGCGGCGAAATAATCGGGAAAAAGCTCTGGGCCCTGGCGCGGAGCCATCAGGTAATCTGCGTTACCCACCTCCCCCAGATAGCCGCCTTCGCCGACGCCCATTACCGGGTCAATAAAGAAGCCTCGGGCGAGCGAACTGTTACCCGGCTTGAGTCCCTCCGCGACGACTCCCACCTCAGGGAAATAGCCGCCATGCTGGGAGGCGCTCAATACAGCGAGACCTCGCTGGAAAACACCCGCG
Organism: uncultured Dehalococcoidaceae bacterium; assembly: GCA_964461475.1. Taxonomy (GTDB): domain Bacteria; phylum Chloroflexota; class Dehalococcoidia; order Dehalococcoidales; family RBG-16-60-22; genus CAYWUK01. The sequence continues at coordinate 1,286 of CAYWUK010000044.1, read as the reverse complement.
AACTCATAGCCAAAGCAGAGTCATGGAAAGGGAATCTACGATAAATAACACGGGCAGGCAGCAAACCCGAATGAAGCACACACGCCCGGGCAAAAAGCCAGAGACTCCACCCTTGACAAAGCTAGGCCAACTACTTAAAGTGTCTATTAACAAGCCCTGCCAAATTCCTTTAAGCTAGCAAGGATTGACAGCTCATAGATGAATATAGACACCGCAAACGAAAAAACGATTGGCACGAACGCAGCTCCCATAGTCACAATACGTCCCCTGCGGGGATGGAGCGCCATTGATTTCGGCGAGCTGTGGAAATACCGGGAGCTGCTTTTCTACCTGACCTGGCGAGAGATTAAAATCCGCTACAAACAGACGGCGCTGGGGTTCGCCTGGGCAATTCTACAGCCTTTCCTGATGATGGTGGTATTCACCCTGTTTTTCGGAAACCTGGCCAAGGTCCCTTCGGAAGGCCTCCCCTACCCTCTATTCAATTATGCCGCGCTGCTCCCCTGGACGCTGTTCGCCGAGGGCATAACCCGCTCATCCAACAGCCTGGTGCAGAACACCAGCCTTGTGCAGAAGATTTATTTCCCGCGGCTGGCCCTGCCCATTGCTGGCATCCTTTCCCCACTGGTGGACTTCGCCATCGCCCTTATTATCTTAGTCGGCATGATGATTTATTATGGCTATCACCCCCTGCTGCAGACCCTTTTTCTCCCGGCTTTCCTGTTGCTGGCGGTAATGACCTCCCTGGGCGTGGGGCTCTGGCTTTCGGCGATAAACGTGCAATACCGCGATGTCCGCTACGTAACGCCGTTCCTGGTTCAGCTCTGGCTCTTCGCCTCGCCCGTGGTCTATTCCAGCAGCCTCCTCTCCGAGCGCTGGCAGGTCGTTTACGGGCTGAACCCTATGGCAGGGGTTATTGAGGGCTTCCGCTGGTCCCTGCTGGGCACAGAGCCGCCGGGCTCCCTTTTTGTTATGTCCGTCATAATCACCGTGACCCTCCTGGTATCGGGGGCATACTACTTCCGGCGCACAGAGAGGACCTTCGCCGACGTGATATAGAGGGATGATGAACAACGCCGCTATCAGAGTAGAAAATTTAGGCAAAATGTACCGCCTCGGCCAGTATGTGGGCTACAGGACGATACGGGAGAGCATAATGAGCGCCATCACATCACCCTTCCGGCGCTCCCGCCTTGCTTACCCGACTCCGAAATCGGAAGCCAAAACCGCAGAAAGCGAATATATCTGGGCGCTTAAAGATGTGTCCTTAACGGTAAACCAGGGAG
>CAYWUK010000043.1:5897-10229 GCA_964461475.1 uncultured Dehalococcoidaceae bacterium | reverse complement strand
TGACAAATCTGTCGTCGATGCCTATGTAAATGACCCTCTTGTGTACCGAGGTAAGATTCGAACCCGATTGGGTGTTGAAATCATTAAGGCGATGCAGATGCTGCCGTCTCAAATGTCGAGGATACAGTTGCCCATCCTGATTATGCATGGTACTGCCGACCGACTGTCGAACCCAAAGGGCAGCGAGATGCTCTATAATAGAGTGAACTCCAAGGATAGGACACTAAAGCTGTATGGCGACTTCTTTCATGAGATTTTCAACGAACCAGAACGTGAGAGGGTGTTTGAGGACATAGAAGCGTGGTTAACGGCTCACGTGTGACCAAGTTAAGTTTATTTGTCTGATGTGGTAGTAAGGTAAATTGACCATTTTAGCAATCGTGCTCCGACAGATTGAAAAGCCCAGAGGCTGATAACAACCGCTTGAATGGTGTGACGCCTATCTTGTTCGGGACGCTGAGGCCGGTGGTTCAAGCCCACTCGCCCCGATAGCCGGCCTGATTTCTTTTTACAGCCTTCTAGTTTGCCGCTGCTTCGGCGTCAATTCTATCAGCTCAGGTGGCACGGGCAATCCAGACAAGCAGCCGCAGGTTTGATAATTTTCCCATTTTGATGTAGATTTTTAATATTCGTTTATAAGTCGGGGGCTCTTTCGTGGCAAAATTCCGAGTGCTGCATTATGTTAATCAATTTTTTGCCGGAGCAGGCGGCGAAGACAAAGCAGACATAGCGCCGGGAACGGTCGAAGGGCCAGCCGGGCCCGGCAAACGCCTTCAACAACTACTGGGAGAATCCGCCGAAATCGTAGCCACCGCGTATTGCGGCGATAACTATTTCGCCTACAACTCCGAGCAAGCCCTGAAATCAATTACGGAGGCCGCCCGCAAATACAACGTCGGGCTGGTAATCGCCGGGACTGCCTTCAACTCCGGCCGGTACGGCGTAGCCTGCATGGAGGTCTGCCATGCTTTGAGCACCTCCCTGGGGCTGGACTGCGTGACCGCCATGTACCCGGAGAACCCGGGGATAGAAGCCTATAAGCAACATAAGAACAGGCGAATTTTTGCCCTTCCCACGGCTAAAGACGTCTCCGGGATGGAAGATGCGCTATCAAGAATAGCGCAGTTCGCCAGGAAGCTCATCGCCGGGTGCGCAATAGGCCCCGCCGCCGAAGAGGGCTACATTGCCAGGGGCATACGCGTCGTTGAGCCTGCAAGCAAGAGCGGCGTTGAAAGGGCCTTAGATATGCTTTTAAGCCACCACCGTGGCCAAACTCACGCTACTGAGATACCCATTGAAATTCCGGCGAAAACCCCCATCGCCCCGCCCGTGGCCGACCTTGCCCGGGCCCAGCTTGCCATAGTGAGCGAAGCCGGAATAGTCCCTGAGGGGAACCCGGACGGCTTCAAGACACACCACAATGCAAAGTGGGGGAAATACTCCGTTGAACATCTAAGCTCAATGAAAGAGGGCCGCTGGGAAATCAGGCACGGGGGCTGGGGGAGCGGCTTTATGATGGCAAACCCTAACTTCGGCATGCCCCTGGATGTGCTGCGGGAGATGGAGCGAGAGGGCATCTTCAAGAGGCTATTCCCCTGCTTCTACTCAACCTGCGGCAATAACGGGGCGATTTCCGACATGCGGCGCATCGGCGGAGAGATAGTCGCCGACATGAAACACGAAGGCATCGACTGCGCCATTCTGGTGGCCACCTGAGGCACCGGCACTCGTAGCGGCGCTACGATAGCTAAGGAGATTGAGGGAGGGGGCATCCCGGTGGCCATCGTCACCACCATGACCATGCTGGCAAAACAGACCGGGGCCAGCCGCATCGTCGCCGGGAAGAAGATACCCCACCCCTGCGGCGACCCTACCTTAGCCGAAGAGGCAGACCGCGCCCTGCGCAGGGAAATAGTCGGGTGCGCCCTCAAGGCGCTGCAAAGCGAAGTCAGCGGCCCCACGGCATTCGTGCCGGGGAGGCACACCTGATGCCGGGAGGTCGCTCTTTATGAGACTAGAACTGGCGGAATTCCCGGTCAAAAACGTCCGCTTCGGCGAGAAGACGAGCTACGACAACGGGCTCCTGGAAATCAGCAAAGAGGAACTGGCGGCGCTTATCCTGCAAGACGATAGAGTGATATCGGCCGACGTGGCCGTGGCCTTCCCCGGTGAAAAAACGAGGATTGTCAACTGCCGCGATATCGTGGAGCCGCGGGTTAAGGTATCCGGGCCGGGATGCGTCTTCCCCGGAATACTCGGTCCCGCGGAAACCCCGGGAGAAGGCAGGACCAACCGCCTGTCCGGCGTAACGGTTATACCAGCGGCGGAGTACCAGCCGACGCTCAAGTCCGGGGCGGGAACGCAAAGCTCCGCCGTCCTTGATATGTGGGGGCCGGGCGCGCGCATAACTCCCTTCGCCTCCCTGATTAACATCGTCATCGTCTTCAAACTGAGGGACGATGTTTCGGAATGGGAAGCGCACATGGCCATTCAATCAGCCGAGCTCAGGGCAGCCAGAAGGCTGGCCGAGACCACCGCTGGCAGGGCGGCGGAAAGCGTGGAGGCATTTGAGCTACAAAAGGTCGACCCTACTTTGCCGCGGGTGGTTTACATACTGACCGGCCACACTCCGGCCGAGGCCCCTCACTCCGGGCTAGCTTACTATGGTCTGCCCATCCAGGACTCGCTGCCAGCGCTGATGCACCCCAACGAGCTGCTTGACGGGGCGCTCACCTCAGACGCGCGCCGCGGCAACGGCGGCTTCGCACAGACATGGTCGCTGATGAACAATCCTGTGGCCCTCAAGCTGCTCAGGGAGCACGGGAAACGGATTAACTTCCTGGGCGTGATTTTAGGCAGCACCGGGCGCCCCACCGAGCTCGGCAAGCAGGGCGTCGCTGCGGCTATCTCCGAGTCGGCGCAGCTTCTGGGAGCGGAAGACGCCATAATCACACGCATCACCCCGGGCAACAGCCTCATAGACATTATGCTCACCGTGCAGGCCTGCGCACGGAAAGGCATCAGGGCAGTTTTGCTTATCCCAGAGCGCGGTGGCGTTGACGGCACCGAAACGCCGCTCATTTACTATGTCCCCGAGGCTACCGATATGGTAAGCACAGGCAACGCTGACCGCGAACTGGAAATACCCGCGCCGGACAGGGTAATCGGGGTGGAAAAGGGGCAGATGGTGACCCTGTATCCGGGAGACCCCCCAATTGACCCCTGGCGCGAATTAAAGACGCGTCAGGGAGTCCGCGATATCGTCGGCGGGATTGACTGGTTCGGGGAAATGTCCCTCACCTGCAGGGAATACTGATACCGCCCTGCCCCTGCCAGCCAATGAGATAAAAATCACATACAGGAAGTTCACCTTCCCTGTAAAATAAATTCATCGTAACTATGGGTGGTAAACGTTTATCCATGCACAGCCGCAAATTATATTGGCTCATAATACCGCTCGTGCTTATGGCGGCGCTGCTCATATCATGCGCGCCCGCTGCACCCGCGCCTGTGGTGCAACAGCCAGCGCCTCAGCCGACCACGTCGCCCCCCGCCAACGCCACAGCCCTCGAGGAAAGCACTCTGAAGCCCTTTGGAGAAGTACAGCTGCCAATAACACCGGTGTCGAAATTGCATACCACGGCAACACCCCCCGAGGTGAATATAGACGAATACCGGCTCATCATTGACGGCCTGGTGGAAAATCCGCTGTCCCTGACTTACGATGAGCTGCTGCAGTACCCCACCGTTACCGCTGTGGTGCTGCTAGAATGCCCCGGCTTCTTCACCGACAATGCCGAGTGGACCGGGATTCCGATTTCAACGCTGCTGGCGGAAGCAGGCGTCAAACCTGAAGCGACCAAGGTTCGCTTTCACGCAATGGACGGATATAGGGCAACGCTATCCCTTGAACTTGCCATGAAGGACGGCGTTTTCCTGGCACACACGGTAAACGGACAAGTGCTGCCTATAGAGCACGGCTACCCGGTGCGGCTGGTGGTAACGGGGGAATATGGCGACCAGTGGGTGAAGTGGGTGAATCACTTAGAGGTAAAGAAGTAATTTAGGTTGCGCAATTGAAGGCACGAACTCTTGGCCATACGTCCATCGCGGGCTGACGTCGGTTAAATCATCGTCGGCGGGATGAGATAAAAGTCACATACAGGAAGCAGCCTCGCGCGTAAAATAAGATTATCATTATTGAAGGGTGTTAATCTATTCCATGCGCAGCCGAAAAATATATTGGCTTTTGATTCCTCTGCTGCTATCAGCCGTTCTACTCCTGTCCTGCGCGCCCGCTGCACCCACGCCCGTAGCGCAACAGCCAGCACC
>CAYWUK010000043.1:0-5887 GCA_964461475.1 uncultured Dehalococcoidaceae bacterium | reverse complement strand
CACCCCAGCCTACCACCTCTTCATCCACAAACGCCACAGCCCCCACAGCAAGCCCCCTGCCCCCTCCGGAAAAGCTAACGCGCCCGATAACGCCGGTGTCGGAACTGCACACCACGGCAACGCCACCTGAGGTAAACATAGACGAATACCAGCTTACCATTGATGGACTAGTGGAAAATCCGCTGTCTCTGACCTACGATGAGTTGCTGCAATACCCCACAGTTACCGATGTGGTGCTGCTGAACTGCCCCGGCTTCTTCATTGACAACGCCGAGTGGACCGGGATCCCGATATCAACGCTGCTGGCAGAAGCAGGCGTCAAACCCGAGGCGAAAAATGTGCGATTCTATGCGCTCGACAACTACCGTGCTACGCTATCCCTTGAACTTGCCGAGAAGGACGGCGTTTTCCTGGCACACACGGTAAACGGACAGGTGCTGCCTATAGAGCACGGCTACCCGGTGCGGCTGGTGGTAACAGGGGAATACGGCGACCAATGGGTGAAGTGGGTGGACCACATTGAGGTCAGAAAATAACTTACTGATATCTTCACAGTTTCGTCTTTGCCTCTTCCCACAGGGCGTTTTGCTCATCAAAGGATAAATCCCTTATGCTCAACCCGCGCTGGCGGCAGGCTTCCTCCATATATGAAAAACGGCGGCTGAAGCGCCTGTTTGCCTCCCGCAGCGCCGCCTCCGAGTCCACACCCATGCGGCGGGCGACATTAACCAGGGTGAAGAGAAGGTCGCCAAACTCCTGCTCCCTCCGCTCCTGATTCTCCGCCTGCTTAAGCTCCCCCACCTCCTCCACCAGCTTGGCAATGACGCCATCCACGTCCTCCCAGTCAAAGCCAACCCGAGCCACCCGTTTCTGAACTTCAAGGCTGTAACCCAGGGCCGGCATCTGCCTGGGCACACCCTCCAGCATGGAGGCATCGGCCCCCCTCTCTTCCTCCTTAAGGGCCTCCCAGTTGGCCATCACCTCCTCGGCATCCTTCACCCTCTTTGAACCGAAGATATGGGGATGGCGGTGAACCAGCTTGGTATTGATGCCCCTCACCACGTCGCCCATCTCAAACTCACCGGCTTCAGCGGCAATGCGGGCATGGAGCACTATCTGCAATAAAAGGTCGCCCAATTCCTCACAGAGCTTGGCAGAATCGCCCTCATCCAGCACTTCCAGCACCTCATAGCACTCCGACAACAGATTTTCCCGCAGCGAGGCATGGGTCTGTTTTCTATCCCAGGGGCAACCACCGGGGGCGCGCAAACGGGCGATGATGCCCACCAACGTATCAAACCCGCTCAAGTCCTGCGGCAAATTTGGCCTCCTCTGTTCAACTGGGCAGCACCGCCCCGATGAACTCTTTCTGTCCTCTCAGGAATTCGGCGGCGGAAATGGCGCGCTTTCCTTCAAGCTGAACCTTCAAAATGCCAAGGACGCCCTCGCCGGCGCAGATACCGACGGCAGCCCCTTCACCTTCCAAGGCAAGCACCTGCCCCACCTTAAAGCCCCCTCCTCCAGGAAGGGGCACCGCCTCAATGACCTTCAGCAGCCTCCCCCGCCACCTGGTATAGCAGCCAGGCCAGGGATTAAAGGCGCGAACCTGACGCCACACGTTCACCGCGGGCTGGTGCCAGTCAATCTCGCCCTGTTCTTTGGTTATCTTTCCGGAATAAGTGGCTTCCACCTCATTCTGAGGCTGAGGGGCGATTTTGCCGCTCGTCCAGTCTAGCAAGACCCCGGGCAGCATATCGGCTGCCGCAAGCGATAGCTTTTCCATGAGCGAGCCAGCGCTATCCTGGGGGGAAATCTCAACCTTCTCCCTGGCCAGCACCGGCCCGGTATCCAGTCCCTCATCCAGCAGCATGATGCTGACGCCGGTAAAATCATCGCCGACGAGGATAGCCGAAGCTACCGGCGAGGCCCCCCTGTATCTGGGCAACAGCGAAGGATGAATGTTAATGCATCCGTAAGGAGGTATGCTCAGGATTGCCGACGGTATGACTTGGCCGAAAGCAGCCACCACTATAACGTCGGGGCGGAGTTCAGCCAGCTGGGCCGCAACCTCCTCCTGCTTCAGGCTCATCGGCTGAAAGACGGGGAGCCCCAGCTTCTCCGCCACTGCCTTCACCGGAGGAGAGGCCACAGGACGCCCCCGGCCGGCTGACCTATCTGGCTGCGTATAGACCGCCACCACATGATATTTATCGCGAATAAGGCGCTCCAGAGTGGGGACAGCAAATTCCGGGGTGCCGAGGAAAACGACCCGCAACCTGAACCTCCTAGTACCAAATTCTAACATTAAAATATTTTTCCAACAACCGACCCTTTATATCTACAAGTCTAATATTCAATGAAAAAACAAGCATTTTAAAGCAAACAAGGGAAAACATGGCATAACAATCCCCAGAGATTACCCCCAAAAACCTTGCTAGTTAAGAAAGTTGGTAGTATTCTAGGGACGTTGTTTATTTTGAACAGTTTTTTCAGTTAGTTCGCCCGTAAACCCCCGTCAGTCCTCAAAAGACCCTGTTGACATCGCTGCATGAGGGGTATATTTTTGCCAAATTCGGGCTGGCTGGACCCTGGCAGAGGCTGCCGGCGATGGTTGAAGACACGGAAAGGGAACCTATGAATTCTAGAACCCCACAAGAAATCTGGGAAGCCATCCTGGGAGAACTACAAGTCCAAGTAAGCAAGCCAAACTACCGGACCTGGTTCGAAAAGACCTCAGGAATAAGCCATCAGGACAATCGCTTTGTCATAGGCGTGCCCAACGCCTTTGTCGCCGAATATCTGGACAAGAACCAGCGTTCCCTGATTGAAAAGGCCCTCATCGGGTTTACTTCCCCCGATGTGAAAGTTTCCTTCCAGGTAAACGGCCACAAACATGACCCGGCACAAGCACAAGGCGCCGCCCCGGAAACGCATCCAGTCGCGAAGGCGAGTTCCTCAATGCTGAATCCCCACTACATCTTTGAGTCATTCGTTGAGGGCAAGAGCAACAGCTTTGCCCGTGCTGCGGCCCTTGCCGTGGCTCAGAACCCGGGGCACAGCTATAACCCGCTATTCATCTACGGCAAGGCCGGGCTTGGCAAGACCCATCTGCTGCACGCCATCGGGCATTTGGCGCTAGAGAAGAACGCCCCGCTCCTATGCGTCAGCGCCGAGCAGTTCACCAACGAGTTCGTCAATACCATACAGGGGCGGAAGACAGAGGAGTTCCGCAATAAATACCGAAACGCGGGAATGCTGCTGATTGACGACATCCAGTTCATCAACGGCAAGGAGCAAACGGAGGAGAGCTTCTTCCACACCTTCAACGAACTGCACAATAACGGTCGCCAGATTGTCATCACCAGCGACCGCCTGCCGAAGGAGATGCCAGAACTGGAGGAAAGGCTGCGCTCCCGCCTTGAATGGGGGTTAATAGTAGGCATCAAACCCCCCGATTTTGAGACCCGCCTGGCTATTCTGCAGGCCAAGGCCAAGCAGCGCGGCGTGAATTTCCTGCCGGACGTGCTGGAGTTCATCGCCCAGCAGATACAGCTTAACGTAAGAAAGCTTGAAGGCTCGCTAAACCGCGTCATCGCTTACGCCAGATTGCTCCAGGCCTCGCCCACCGTGGAACTCGCGGCCGAGGCCATGGAGGACCTGGCCTCCAAAGAGCCAGAAAGCGATGCTATAGTACCTGTCTCGCTCATAAAGACGGTTGCGGACAACTTCCAGCTTTCGCCAGAGGACCTGAAAGGCCGCCGCAAGGACAAAGAGGCCATACTGGCCCGCCGCGTGGCCATGTACCTGATGCGGCAGGAGACCAATTACTCACTGGCGCAGATCGGCCAGGAGCTGGGCGGCAGGGATGCCGCCGCCGTCACCAACGCCTGCAAGAAGACAGCCGAAGAAATCAAGACAACACCCTTCATACAACGCAAAATATCCAAAATAAAGGAACAATTAGACGACCCCGTGAAAGGCTCAAGACACTAATTCCTCAACGCACATCCTAAAGCCGTTCATCTCCCAGATGCAGCATCGAGAAACACAAACCCTTGCCTAATATTTGTGCGCCTCTCAACCCGCGCGACCCGAATTTTTGTGGTCTTTTAGACCAATTTTTCCATTAAATTTGTCTCTTCCAGATACCACAACAAAAATAAAAGGCCAAAACGGCAGTAGCTATTAATAATATAAATAGAATATCTAATGTGGATTATGGCACTACAATCAACTAAAATAAATAATAACTTGGTAACGGGGGTGCTTGGTGTTTGACAGGGTGGAGATAATAGCGAAGGCAGGTAAGGGTGGAGACGGCGCAATCAGCTTTCGCCATGAGAAGTTCGTTCCTTTCGGTGGCCCCGACGGCGGCAATGGTGGCGATGGCGGCGATGTAGTGATTGTCGCTGATGCTAACACGTCCAGCCTGCGCAGATATGAACGCAAGAGGGTGTATAAAGCGGATAACGGTAATGCCGGCATGGGGAAGAAGAAATATGGCCGGAAGGGGAATGATTTGGTTTTAGCGGTTCCGGTTGGTACATTGGTGTCTGTGAAGGGAAAGGTTGGCGGCGAGGAGTTAGTTTCTGACCTGGAGCAAGCTGAGCAGCGAGTGATTGTGGCGAAGGGTGGTAGGGGTGGTTGGGGCAACGTCCACTTTGCCTCATCAACAAACCAGGCACCGGAGATTGCGCAGAAGGGAGAGGTGGGGGAAGAGGCGGCGGTGGTACTGGAATTGAGGCTCATCGCCGATGTGGGCATTATTGGGTATCCCAACGTGGGTAAGTCTACATTGCTGGCAGCAGCCTCGGCGGCTAGGCCTAAGATAGCCAGCTACCCCTTCACCACTATTGAACCTATCCTGGGGGTGATTGAGGTCGGCCAGCAGAGCTTTGTTCTGGCTGAGATACCGGGGTTGATTGAGGATGCTCATCTCGGCAGGGGCCTGGGGCATGATTTCCTGCGCCATGCCATGCGCACCAAGATGCTTGTGCATCTGATAGATGGAGGCTCGGCATCGCCGGTAGAGGATATGAATGAGGTGAATGAAGAACTGCGCTTATTTGACCCGTCGCTCATAAGGAAGCCGCAATTGGTCCTAGTCAATAAGATAGACCTGCCCGAGGTGCAGGCGCGACTGCCCGAGATAAAATGCACCTTTGCTATGGCCGGTGTAGATGCCTTTTTTATCTCGGCGGCAAGCGGAGAGGGCGTTGGGGAGGCCATGGCAAGAGCTATGAGGATGTTGCAGAAAGCGAAGGCCGAGCGGGAAGCTGTTGGGGCGCCCGGTAAGGTATTCCGGCCAGAGCCGAAGGGCGGCGGCGTCAGCGTGCACAGGGAGGGTGATACCTTTGTCGTGGTAGCTCCCGACCTGGAGCGTGTTGTCGCCAGGGGAGCCGCCGGCGAACAGGCGCGTTGGCAGCTAAGGAAGCAGTTCGGCAGGTTCGGCGTTGAGAGGGTGCTGCGGCGGGCCGGAGTTAAACCCGGCGACAGGGTCCGGGTAGGCGATACGGAATTGGAGTGGTAGCCATGAAGATAGGCGTATTTGGCGGAACCTTTGACCCCGTACATAACGGGCACCTCGCCGTGGCGGAGCAGGCGATGGTGCAGCTGGAATTGAACGAGGTCATTTTTATGGTCGCGGGCAGGCCTTGGCTGAAGGGCGGACAGGTTGTTTCGTCGGCTGAGCATCGCCTGCAGATGGTGCGGCTAGCCATCGCCGATAAACCCTGCTTCAGACTGTCCGCCGTGGAGGTGGAGCGGAGTGGCCCCACCTACACCGTAGATACCATTACCGAGTTGCGCGGCGAGGTCGGCCCAGAAGCCGAGCTGTTCTTTGTTTTGGGCTGGAGCAGCCTGTCCGAGCTCCCTCGCTGGCATGAGC
>CAYWUK010000042.1:0-10275 GCA_964461475.1 uncultured Dehalococcoidaceae bacterium | reverse complement strand
GGCATATCCATGGTAGCAGTGCTCGCCTACCGCACCACGTCCAGCGGCTTTACGGACTTCACCAGACACATACAAGCCATGCAGGGCATGATGGGCGGCATGATGGGCGGTGCCGTCAACGAGGCAGCGCTGGAATTCATCAGTAATCTGGGGCAGACGCTGTGGCTCGTTGGGCTCCTCGGCGTGGCCCTGGCCCTGCTTCTCGGCTGGTTGTTCACCCGGCAAATCGTGTCGCCGCTGGGAGAGGTCGCCAAAGCAGCGCGGCGGGTCGCCAGGGGCGACCTCGGCCAGAGGGTGAAGGTACGCGGCTCCTACGAACTTGTAGAGCTAAGTGAGTCTTTTAATACTATGGCGGAGACACTGAGCCATGACCGGGAACTACGGCAGGATATGGTAGCTGACATTGCCCACGAACTGCGCACGCCGCTCTCCGTGCTACAGGCAAATATAGAGGCCATGCAGGACGGGGTCATGGAGGCCAGCGCCGAGAACCTTGCTTCGCTTCATCAGGAGACCTCGATGCTGGCGCGGCTGATAGACGACCTGCGCACCCTGTCGCTGGTTGAAAGCGGGCAGCTAGAATTTCATCCTATAGCTACCGACCTGAAAAAGCTGTCTTCAAGGGTCATAGATGGAATGCGTACTCAGTTTGCCTCTAAGAAAATTTACCTGGCGCTGGAGGCAGCGGACAACCCCATTCCAGTGCTCGTTGACCCCGACCGCATTGAGCAAGTGATACGTAATCTGCTGAGCAATGCCTACCGCTACACTGCAGAAGGTGGCCGCGTAACGCTGAAATTGGTCGCTGATGGCGAAGGTGTGGTTGCCTCGGTGACTGACACCGGAACGGGCATTCCAGCCGAGGATTTACCGCATGTTTTTGAGCGCTTCTATCGGGTTGACCGGTCCCGGGCGCGGCGTACCGGAGGCTCAGGCCTTGGCCTAGCCATCGTCAAGCAGCTTGCTGAGGCCCAGGGAGGACACGTCTGGGCGACCAGCCAGGCCGGCAAAGGCAGCGCATTTTTCTTTCGCCTGCCGATAATCTCTTCGTAAAAAGAAGCGGCTAAGCAATAATACTTATAAATTCCACATTTTGTGCGGGAGATACATTGCCCGGCACGTTCAGCTTGAGAGAACAGGGCATATTTTCCGCCAAAACAGGGCATATTTCCTCGGGGGAACAGGTACTCGGTGCCCCTCTGCGCCTTGACAATGACAGGCTTTTCGTTATAGATTTTTATAGATTTTAGTAGATTACAGTAAGTTTTTGATGCTCCCCAAGACAGTCTTGCAGGAGGAAGTCTTTGCCCGAAGAGCCCTTATTAATCAGCATCGGTGAGGCCAGCCAAATGCTTGGCGTAAGCGAGGCAGCCCTGCGCCAGTGGACGGACGAAGGGAAAATAAAGTCTTTCATTACGCCTGGCGGCCATCGCCGTTATTCAAAGGTAGAGCTGAAAAAATTCATGGGCTCACACCCGAGAATGCTTGGCATAAAGGACCTGGTTACCGGGTTAGGGGAAACCAACGAGCAGCTTCGGAAAATTGGGCAGGAAACCTTCAAAAGCATACCCTGGTATGGCGAGCTCAGCGATGAAGAAAAAAAACGCCTGGCTGACATCGGCCGCCGCCTCTTAAACCTGATTATCAAACAAATCACCGAACCCTCCCGTAGAGAGGAAACTATGCTCATGGTTCGAGAGGTAGGCCATGACCTCGGCGAGACGCTGGCAAAGTTAAATCTGCCACTGACTGATTCTGTGGAGGCTTTCGTGCTGCACCGCGACCCCATCATAAACGCGGCGACACAATTGATGAGGAGGAGAGAAGCTTTTACCGGGCGTATAGTTGAGGCAATACCAATTGTGGCGCGCGTAATGGATGAAGCTTTAGTTGCCCTGGTAACGGCGCACCAGCAGTATCGGAACGGAATTCATGGCAGAATTGAAGAGGACATGGCCAATTGATATCGATTACGCGCTTACTCTGTGATACGGCTGGGCCAGGAGACCACCTCCGTTACGAAAGAAAGGATGCCCCGCGGCCAGTTGTGGTCTGGAACTGCACCCGCCAATGCAACTTAAAATGCATCCATTGCTATGCCAGCGCCGACAACCAAAGGATGCCCACCGAAATGGACACCGCGGCGGGAAGGGACTTCATCCACGACCTGGCGGATTTCGGCGTGCCCGTCATTCTCTTCTCCGGCGGCGAGCCTCTGCTAAGGAAAGACCTGTTTGAACTCGCCGGGCTGGCGCGGCAACTGGGGATAAGGATTGCCCTTTCCACAAACGGCACGCTGATTACCGAAGCAGCGGCCAGGGAACTTGGTAAACTCGGCTTTGCCGAGGTGGGCATAAGCCTTGACGGCATCGGCGCCAACAATGACCGCTTCCGCGGCAAGAACGGCGCTTTTGATGCAGCGCTGCAAGGCATCAGGAACTGCATCGCCCTCGGGCTAAGGGTCTCGCTGCGGTTGACAGTTACTCGCTTCAACTACCGGGAAATCCCGGCCATTTTCCGCCTTGTGGAGGACGAGGGCGTTAACCGGGTCTGCTTTTATCACCTTGCCTACTCCGGGCGGGGCAGCAGCCTGCGCGAGGCAGACATAAATCACGCTCAGACGAGGTTGGTAATCGACACGATCTGCCGGCACACCCTGGATCTTTACCAGCGCGGCCTGCGCAAGGAAATCCTCACCGTGGGCAACCATGCTGATGGTGTTTATCTCTACCTCAAACTGAGAAAAGAGGGCTCGCAGCGTGCCGGCAAAGCCTTTGAGCTGTTACGCACGAATGGCGGCAACAATTCCGGCGTCAGAATAGGCGCTGTGGATGACCGGGGCAATGTCCATCCCGACCAGTTCTGGTGGCACTATTCGCTGGGCAATGTCCGCCAGAGAAAATTTGCCGATATCTGGACGGATGCCTCGGAGCCGCTGCTCCAGGGACTGAAGGAGCGAAAGGGTTTGTTGAAGGGACGTTGTGCGCAGTGCCAGTACCTTGACCTCTGCAACGGCAACCTGCGGGTGCGCGCTGAGGCGGTATCTGGCGATGTCTGGGCGGAAGACCCGGCATGCTATTTGACCGACGAGGAGATTAGCGTAAGCTTATGACCGCAGAGATTAATGGCCAGTCCAGGCAGGGTCAATGGCTAACGCCCAGGCTGCACCTGGTAGCGTGGGAGATTACGCGGAGCTGCAACCTGTTTTGTGCCCATTGCCGGGGGTCGGCTGCCCCGACTTCTTACAGCGGGGAGCTCACCACCGATGAGTGCTTCCGCCTCGTTGACCAGATTTTGGAGGTCGGCAGCCCCATCCTCATCTTGACCGGCGGCGAGCCGCTGGTCCGCCCGGATGTCTTTCAAATCGCCAAATACGCAGTGAACAAAGGCCTGAGGGTGGTCATGGGCACCAATGGCACCCTCATTACAGAAGAAATGGCCTGGAAGCTGAAAGAAGTCCCCGTATCGCGCCTCGGCATAAGCCTGGACTTCCCCATAGCCAAGCTTCAGGACGAGTTCCGCGGCCAGGCTGGCGCCTTTGATTCCGTTATGGACGGCATTGCCAACGCCCGCGAGGCAGGCATGGAGGTGCAGATTAACAGCACCATCACCAGGCTCAATGTGGACTATCTGGAGGAGCTTCTCGCCCTGGCGCTCAGGGTGGGCGCCGTTGCCTTTCACCCGTTTATGCTGGTGCCCACCGGCAGGGGCAAGGGGCTGGAATCGGTGGAGCTTCCGCCTGAGCAGTACGAGGAAACGCTCAACTGGATATGCGATAAGCAGATGGAGCTGGGAGACAGGATTTTTTTCAAGCCCACCGACGTTCCCCATTATATGCGGGTGGTCAAGCAGAGGCGGAAGGAAGGCCAGAGCAGCGATTCAAAAGCGGCGCATGGCCGCCATCCGGCCAACGTAATCACCCGCGGCTGTCTGGCAGGCACAGGCTTTTGCTTCATCTCCTACCGGGGCAAGGTGAAAGGATGCGGCTACCTTGATGTGGAAGCTGGCGACGTGAGAAAGAACAGCTTCGGCCAGATATGGGCCGATTCGCCCCTGTTCACCAGTTTAAGAGACCTGTCCAATCTGAAGGGGAAATGCGGCATTTGTGAATACAAAAGGATTTGCGGCGGATGCCGGGCCAGGGCTTACGAAGCTACCGGCGACTACCTTGAAGCTGAGCCATACTGCATCTACCAGCCATCAGAACAAAAAACTGCCGCGGAGATAAATGACTAAGCTGAGTTTAGACGGCGTTGACCGGAAGCTGCTTGGGCTGCTTCAAGCGGGGTTTCCGCTAACGGCGGAGCCTTATTCCGCTCTTGGGCTGGACGCTGGCATTCCTCAGAGCGAGGTTATGCGGCGGATTGAGCAAATGAAGAGTAAGGGCCTCGTGCGCCAGATAAGCCCGGTGCTTGATGCCAGGCGCCTCGGCTATAAGACAACGCTAGTGGCGATGAGGGTGAAAGAGGCTCAGCTTGACCAGGCTGTTACGTTACTTATCGAACACCCAGGAATAAGCCACGCCTATGAAAGGGACCACCATTTCAACCTGTGGCTTACCCTGGCTGTGCCCGAGACGGCCGATATAGATTCTGAGTTACGCCGGCTGGCGGACATGGCCGGGGCTGAAGCCGCCTTTGCCTTGCCCGCGGTAAAGGTTTTCAAGTTGCGAACCTATTTTGGCTCAGAAGACGACCAGACCAAAATACCGACAGGCACACTAAATAATGTTACTATGCAGAGCGACCGCTTCTCTCCCACAGACAGAAAAGTAATCAATGAGCTACAACAGGACTTGCCACTGACTGACCGGCCTTTTGCCGGGATGTCGGCGCGCCTGGGGATGGACGAAGAAGAATTTATAAAGCTGTGCCGCTCCCTCCTGTCGCGGGGGATTATACGGCGCTACGGCGCATCGGTTAATCACCGGGGGGTCGGCTTCGCCGCCAATGCCATGACCTGCTGGGCAGCGCCGGAGGAAATGGTGGAAGTCATCGCGGGGAAACTGGTGCCGCTAAAGCAGGTAAGCCATTGTTACGAGAGAAAGACAAACCCACAATGGCATCACAACCTCTTCGCCATGATTCATGGCCACACAAAGGAGCAGTGCCGGGAAATAGCCGATAAAATTTCCGCCGGGGCCGGGCTTACGGACTACGTCCTGCTCTTCAGCACCAGAGAATTTAAGAAGACAAGGGTCATATATCAGGTATGAAAAAGAAAGGCGGCATTGTTGCTTACTATCCCGTGTCCCTGAACATCAGGGAGCGAAGGTGCGTGGTGGTTGGCGGCGGGGAGGTTGCCCTGCGCAAGGTGAAAGCCCTGCTTGAGTACGGCGCCGATGTCGAGGTCATCAGCCCTGACCTCTGCGCAGAGCTGGCAAAGCTCGCCGGGAACGGGGAAGTAAGTGTGCGCAATCATGCCTACGAAATAGGGGATTTGGCAGGCGCTTTTCTTGCCATCGCCGCCACCGATGATGTTGAGATTAACCGGCAGGTAGCCGCAGAGGCCCGGAACGGGGCAACACTGGTTAATGTGGTGGACGATGCTGAAAATTCAGATTTCATACTCCCTTCTTACCTCCGCCGGGATGGCCTTACCGTCGCTGTCTCCACTGCCGGCCAAAGTCCGGCCCTGGCGCGGAAAATCCGCACCAGGCTGGAGCGGGAATTTACCGACCATTACGGCACCCTTGCCCATCTCGTCGCAGAGGTTCGCGCTGAGATGAAACGAGAGGGGATAAAGATTGCGGATGACCGCTGGCAGGAGGCTCTGGACATTGATTTACTTCTTGAGCTGCTGAAGAAGGGGGACATGAAAAAGGCCAAGGCTATCCTGCTCGGCAAACTGAGGGGAAAGACTTAATTTTTAAGGCTGTATAATTGCCATGCAAATCAATCTGGTAGGGTTAAATAGCCGCTCGGCGCCGGTCGCAATTCGCGAGAAGGCGGCAATAAGAGCGCAAAAATTGCGCGATTCCCTGGAGTCGCTTCGCTCGTACGTCTCCAACGGAGTAATCCTGTCAACCTGCAACCGCACAGAGGTCTATACCATTACCGACGGCGATAACCAGGGCATAAAGTCAAGCCTTGATTTCCTGCACAAATATCTGGGTATCCCGCAGCACAATTTGCAGCTATATACCTACGTGCTTGAGGGTAAAGCGGCGGTGGAGCACCTTTACCGCGTAACGTGCGGGCTGGACTCCATGGTCATCGGAGAATACGAGGTCCTGGGACAGGTGAGGCAGACACTGGAAGCTGCTGAAGAAGCCGCAATGGCCAGTCCGCCGCTGCGCCACCTCTTCCAGAGCGCCATAAGGGCTGGACGGAGGGTCCGCGAGGAGACCGGAATAAGCAAGAATGCCCTCTCGGTTAGCTCAGTGGCGGTAGAACTCGCCGCCAGGGCTGTTGGCGACCTGGCAAAACGCAAAATGGTGCTCATCGGCGCCGGGGAAGCTGGCAGACTTGCAGCCAGGGCAGCCAGAGAAAGAGGAGTTTCCCGCATTGTCGTTGCCAGCCGCAGCCGGGAGAGAGCCTCAGAACTGGCGACGGAATTGGACGGCCTGCCGCTTGGCATGAATCGCCTCGCAGAGGAGCTAACCACCTGCGATTTAGTGGTTGCCTGTGCCGACGCCCCCCACCACGTGCTGGATGTTCCGACTGTTGAGGCAGCGATGACGCAGCGCCGTGAAGCCCCCCTGGTGATAATCGATATTGCTGTACCCCGCAATGTAACGCCGGAAGTAGCAAAAATAAACAACGTTTTCCTCTATAACATTGACGACCTCACCAGCATTTCCGAACAGAACCGCAGGCAGCGAGAAGGGGAGATGAAGAAAGCCAGTGAAATTATTTCCGCTGAACTAAAGGAGTTCTTCGCCTGGTGGCAAGACCTTGAAGTGAGGCCGGTGGTGGCAGCCCTGATGAAAAAAGCCGAAGATATAAGGAGTTCGCACCTGAAGCGTACCCTGAAAAAGCTGCCGCCACTGTCTGAAGAGCAACAATACAGCCTGGAAATGATGACCAGGGCAATCGTCAACAAGATATTGAAGTCGCCGATAAATAGCCTCAAGGCCAACGGACATCATAATCTCGACTACTCCGAAATGGTGAGAGAGCTTTTCCAACTGGATATGGGAAAGAGCGAATGAGAAAAAGGATTATCGTCGGCACGCGGGGCAGCAAACTCGCCCTGATCCAGGCTGAATCTGTGGCGGCCAGAATTAGAGAGGTAGCCCCTCAGTTTGAGGTTATCATCAGCAAGATAACGACCAGGGCCGACCGCAACCGCCGCGTTAGCCTTGAGAATCTTGAGAGTATGGCGGGCATCGGTGTATTTGTCAAGGAACTGGAAGAAGCCCTGCTCGGCGGGGAGATTGACCTGGCGGTGCACAGCCTCAAAGACATGCCGACCGAAATTACTCAGGGGCTGTGCCTGGCTGCTGTAACCGAGAGGGTTGACCCCAGAGATGTGCTTATCTCCAGAGGGCAAAAACTGGCTGAGCTCGCTTCCGGCTCAAGGATAGGCACCGGCAGCCTGAGACGGGCCGTGCAAGTCAGCGCCTGCCGTCCTGACCTGGAGGTATGCAGTATCCGGGGTAACGTTGATACCCGCCTGCGCAAGGTTGCGGAGGGCGAGTTTGACGGCATAATACTGGCGGCTGCCGCTATGCAGCGCCTCGGCTGGGAGGGAAAAATAAGCGAATACCTGCCGCCGGAGCATTTTCTGCCCGCAGTGGGGCAGGGAGCAATAGCAGTTGAGGCACGTTTAAATGACAAGGAACTCGCCGAATTGCTCGCTCAGATAAACCATGTGCCGACATGGCAGAGCGTCACCGCTGAGCGCGCCTTCCTGGAGGCCCTGGGCGGGGGCTGCCGGGCGCCGATTGCCGCTCTGGGAACGGCGAAGAATGGCAAATTGGTGCTTGAGGGAATGGTCGCTGATGTGAAATCAAGAAAGATAATCCGCGCCTCAATGGCGGATAGCGACCTGTCGCCTGAGGAACTGGGTGTCCGGCTGGCGCAAAAACTCCTGGCGGAGGGCGCTGAAGAATTCATCGCCGAGGTTAGAGGGACAAGATGAAAACGGGCAAAGTCTATCTCGTTGGAGCCGGGCCAGGCGACCCCGGCCTGATTTCCATAAAAGGCCTTGAGTCCCTCAAGAAAGCCGATACCATCATCTATGACCGCCTGCTTGACGTTCGGCTGCTCGATTCGGCTGCCCCTGCCGCGGAGAGGATATACGTGGGCAAGGCAGCGGGAGAACATACCAGGCCGCAGGAAGAGATAAACCGGCTTCTGGTGGCTAAAGCAAAGGAAGGCAAAATTGTGGTGCGGCTCAAGGGCGGCGACCCGTTCGTGCTGGGGCGGGGCGGCGAGGAAGCGGAGGTCCTGGCAAAAAACTCCATTCCATTCGAGGTCGTGCCCGGAATAACCTCAGCGATAGCAGTGCCTGCTTACGCCGGCATCCCCGTCACGCAACGCGGGCTGGCGTCCTCTTTTGCCGTAGTCACCGGCCATGAAGACCCGGGCAAAGAGGAAACAAGCCTCAACTGGGAGAAGCTGGCAACCGGAGTAGATACCCTAGTCTTCCTCATGGGCATGAAAAACCTCCCAGATATAGTCTCCAGATTGGTTAAGTTTGGCAGGCCACCAGATACGCCAGTGGCGGTAATTAAGGAAGGCACCAAACCTGAGCAAAAAACGGTGGTCGGCAGCCTGAAGGATATCGTGGCAAAGGTGAAGGACAATCACCTTACTTCACCGGCAATCATCGTCGTTGGGGAGGTGGTCAGGCTCAGAGATAAGCTGCGCTGGTTTGACAACCGTCCGCTTTTCGGCAGGCGCGTCCTGGTCACACGGGCGCGACACCAGGCGAGCGCCTTAAGCCAGATGCTCGCTGAGCGCGGCGCCGAGCCTATTGAGCTGCCGGCGATTGACATACGGCCAGTAGCTGACAGCGCGGAGCTGAGCGGGGCTATTTCAAATCTGAAGGACTACCACTGGATAATATTTACCAGCGTTAACGGCGTTTCTGCTTTCTGGCAGCAGCTGAATGCCTTAAAGCTGGACAGCCGTGCTTTGAGCGGACTGAAGGTTGGCGCCATCGGGCCAGCTACGGCTGAAGCTCTGGCCGCCAAAGGCATAACTCCCGACTACATTCCCGAAACCTACACTACCGAGGGCATCCTCGCTGGCCTTGGGCGCCGGGACATTGCCGGTCAGCGCTTCCTCCTGCCCAGGGCGGACATAGCAGATGAAGAACTGGTTAAGGGAATCCACAGGCTCGGCGCCGAAGCGCATGAGGTAACTGCTTATCATACAGTCCCGGCAGATGAACCTATCGCCGAAGCCAGGCGAATGCTGGCTTCAGGGGGAATTGATGTTATCACCTTTACCAGTTCGTCAACGGTCACTAATCTCGTTGCCGCGTTCCAGGGTGAACCGCTGCCGGCAAACAAAACAAAAATTGCCTGCATCGGGCCCAAGACGGCCGAGGCCGCAGCCAGGGCCGGGCTTAAGGTGGATATTCTTGCCGGCGAGCAGACCATACCGGGACTGGTGGAAGCTATAGAAGAGTATTTCAGGGAGGTGACTTAAATGGCTGAATTTCCTCAATTGCGTCTGCGCCGCCTGCGCCGGACGGAGATTTTAAGGGCTCTGGTGCGGGAAACTCGGGTTGACGTTGACGACCTTGTTTATCCCATGTTCGTCGTCGAGGGTAAAGATATAAAGCAAGAGATTACTTCAATGCCGGGCGTCTTTCGTCATTCGCCGGATAGACTATCGCCGGAGGTGGAGGAGATAGCCAAACTCAAGATACCTGCCGTCCTGCTCTTCGGCATACCGCAGGACAAGGATGAAACCGGCTCATCCGCCTATCAGCCGGACGGGGTTGTGCAGGAGGCGATACGGGCCATAAAGGGCGCTGCGCCCGAGCTTCTGGTGATAACCGATGTCTGCCTCTGCGAATACACCAGCCACGGACACTGCGGGATAGTGAGCAATGGCGCCGTTGATAACGACCAGACGTTGCCCCTTCTGGCGAGAATGGCTCTGTCCCACGTTGAGGCTGGCGCCGACATCGTCGCTCCCTCGGATATGATGGACGGCCGTGTGAAGGAAATCAGGGAAACTCTCGACGGAAAGGGCTACCAGCATATACCCATCCTTTCTTACGCTGCCAAGTATGCCTCCGCTTTCTACGGGCCGTTCCGCGAGGCAGCAGAATCAACCCCCCAGTTCGGCGACCGCCGTCCCTACCAGATGGACC
>CAYWUK010000041.1:5770-10287 GCA_964461475.1 uncultured Dehalococcoidaceae bacterium | reverse complement strand
TCTTGCTTTTCCCGCGATTATGGGGCAGTGCCTATCGCTACGGACAGCTCCAGCGTGGATGTGCCGCGCATCACCTCAAGCTGGGCGGTATCCCCCGGGCTTATGTATTCTCCCAGGTAGGAGGTGAGGTCGGCCACGTCGCTGATGGCCGTGCCGTCAATAGCAGTGATGATGTCGTTGTTCTTGATTCCCGCCGCCTGTGCCGGGCTGCCGCCGCTGACGCTCACCACCAGCGCCCCGTTTTCCGTCTGAAGGGACTTGTCCTGCACCATCTGCGGGGTGATGTCGGTGAGGTTGATGCCGAGCCAGGGGTAGGCGAAGGAGCCTTTGGCGATGATGGCGGAGGCAACCCGCTTAATCTTGTTCGCGGAGACGGCGTAGTAGATGCCGTCGCCTGCGCTCGGGTCAATGCGGGCTATCACCATGCCGATGACCTCCCCCGTGGAGTTTAGCAGGGGGCAGCCGGAGTTGCCCGGGTTGGCGGGCGCGTCAAACTGTATCAGGTTGGCTATCCAGCGGCTTGTGAGGCCGTTCTGTATTTCGGTAAAACGGTTGAGCTGGCTGACGACGCCTGCGGTCAGCGTTTGCTTGAGGTCAAAGGGGTTGCCGATGGCAGCCACCGGGGCGCCGATTTTCACCTGGTCGGAGTCGGCCAGCGTCAGCGCCTCGGTCGTCGTCCTGCCCGTCAGGCTGAGGACGGCGACATCGCTCTGCACCGAGGTGCCGGCGAGGGCTGCCGTAAATACTGTGCCGTCGGGCAGGACGACGTATTTCGTGGCCAGGTTCTCGATGACGTGGTTTGCCGTGATGACGTGCGATTCGTCGAAGATAAAGCCGGAGCCAATTGTGGTCTGGCCGTTGCTTATCCTCACTGTTGCCTGGCTGGCCCTTTTATATACCTCGCTGGCATCCATCACCGGGCTTAATTTGTTTTCCAGGAGGCCAATATTGGCCGATGTTGCATCGGCCTGATTTTGCAGGCTGTCAATCCTGCTCAGGCCATCGTCCAGCGTGGCCTCAAGCGCGCCGACCCTGTCTGCGGCCTTGCTTAATTCGCTGCCCAGGCTGGCGATACTGGTCTGCGTCTGGCCTATTTCGCCTTTGAGGCTGTCAATGCTGGACGTGGTCTCTTCCCTGAGATTGGTGAGGTCGTTATTTACCGCCTGGATTTGGTTCGCCTGTTCAACCCGCAGAGCGGCCAACTGCATGTTTAATGAAACGACTTGCTGGTCAAGCCCGTAGAGGTAATAGCCGAGGCCGCCGCTTATTATCACCAGGAAAATCAGTATGCCGATGATTACTTTATTGCTCATGACCCTCTCCTTCCCCTGTGCTGCAATGGCTTAATTCTACTGCTGGGATGAGGCTCTTGGCAATCTGCTGCTGAGGGATGTTGCGAGGGCCGCGGCTGAGCCGGAGAGTAAGGTGGGCAGCATTATTCAGGGATGACGATACCAAAAAATGTTATTCCTTGTTCTGCTGGTTTTGCATTTGAGCCTTCAGGCGCAGCGATAAGAAGATATGCATGCCGAGTATAATTGCGCCGGGAAAGACCAGATAATTGTGAATTGTGACAGACCGGCCCTTGCTCAATACGCCGTGGGTTATTCCCTCAACAAGCTTGTAGTCGATGATGCCGAGGCCGGTGATGGCGTAGATTACAACCACGGCTATCAGCAGGCCTAAGGTAATGGCCCTGAGTCGGCTATGGTCAGGCATTTATTTACTCCAGATAACAAACTTACAAGGCAATTTTAGACCAGCACACCGGATTTGTAAGCGACTTTTATCTCATACGTGCCAGGATTCCTGCCATTCTTTCCGGGCCATGGTGCTCGCGATAGCCCTCGGGGGCTACATCAAGAGCCATTTGTCTGCCTTAGCCGCCGGCGGTCTGAGGGAAGCCAACTTCCGTATATAAGAATTCCACCCTGTGCTTGTGCTTTAGTTCCTGCGAGGCCAGGTCTTCAAACAGCTGCTTTACCTCTCCGGCAGGGTGGATTCTGGCAAGGCCGAGATAAAACTCGTGTGAGAGCGCCTCCTTGTTGGCGGCGAGCAAGAAGACATCTTTCAGTTCCATGTCAGGAGCTATCTCCGGCTGGTCAAGTTTTTCGGCAATCTTGTAGTCTATGGCCTGCTCCTGGCGCAGGGCGCCTTTTTTGAACTCCCCGCGCAGGTACTTTTCCAGAAGGCTCTTGTGGCCCTTTTCCTGTTGCACCAGCTCTTGAAAGGCATCTCTGGCAACTTTATTTTCCACCGCCTGGCTCAAGTTGGTATAGAGAAGCTGTGAGTCTATTTCTTTATGTATGGCGTTTTCTAAGACTTCCTTGAGGGTGAGTTGTTCTGCCATTTCCCGTACCCTCCTTTTTGATGGATTTGCTGCGCTGCCAGGGGAATTGATGAATAGTCCCAATATTTCATCTTAAACCAATTATGAAAAATTAACAATGAGGGATGTTTTGCCGCCATGATTGAGGACTTGCATTCATGTGTAATATAATTAAATTATAGTATTCGTCAGGGCAAGGAGAGAAGAGATGTCAGAGCGTTCTTTGGTTCGTGCTACCATGCAGTTGCCGTGTTCAGTGGGCATTCTCACCGCCGGAGCCGACGGCAAACAGGGGGCGATGACGGCCACGGCTATGTTCGTCTCGCAGGTGCCGCCCCTCATCGCCGCCAGCGTATCCAAGACATTTGCCACCTACCAGTTGATTGAGAAGGCTAAGGAGTTTGTCTTTAATGTAATTGCCGAGGACCAGTTGGAGCTGGCGAAGAAGTTCGGCAGCGTACATGGCTATGAGATAGATAAGTTCACTGAGTTCAACATCGCCGCCGGGTCGGCCAGCAAGGTCGGGGCGCCGCTTATTTCAGGTTGTTTCGCCAGCATTGAGTGCCAGGTCAAGAGTTCGCTGTGGGATGTAGCGGGGAACCACGCTATTTACATCGCCGAGGTTGTTGACTTCAAGATAAATAACGAGTCGAAACCTATGGTCTGGCTGAACGGCCAGTACTTCCGCGTTGGCGCCGAGTGCAGATTATAGGGAGCAGGTCATTTCGCCGCTTCGGCGAGGCGCATGTGCTCCTTCTTCATGCATCTGTCCATGACTACAAGCAGGCCGGCATCTCTGGCTCTTGAGGCCGCTTCGTCGTTAACCACGCCTTCCTGCATCCAGACCGCCCTGGCCCCGATTTTGATTGCCTCTTCAACGATGGGCAGGACATCTTCCGGCTTGCGGAAGATGTCCACCACCTCCACTTTCCCCGGGATGGAGCTAAGGTCGGGGTAGCTTCGCTTGTTTAGGATGCGGTCGCTGCCGGGGTTGACCGGGATTATGTTGTAGCCGTGCCTTCTGAGGTATCTGGCTACCATGTTGCTGGGGCGCTCGGGGTTGGGCGATAGGCCAACTATGGCCACGTTGCGGTACTGGCTGAGTATCTTTGCTTCCGTCGTCTCGCTTTTCATCTACTTTGTGCCCAGTTTTTTCTTCAAAGCGGAGAGCTGCTCCATGTGCGATTTTTCTTCGGCTATTATCCTGTTTAACATCTGGTGTGGATGCTGGGGGACTGTCTCCTTCATCTCATAGTAGAACAATATGGAATCTTTTTCGGCGGCAATGGCCAGTTCTATGGCCTTGATGTCGCTGTTGGCCTGCGTGGCCATCTCGCTGGTGATGGCGTCGTCGCTGAAAACGGCGTTATCAACCAGCGCCTGAAGGTAGTCGGCGCGTTCCCCGGATGGTTGGTATTTGTCAGTTTCGCCGAGCATGCCCTGAAAAATCTGGATATGCACCCGCTCCATTTCGGCCAGGCGCTGGAATACGTCCCGGGCAGCGGCATCCTCGGTTGACCTGCTCATGACGTCGTAGAAGGCGATTCCTCTCCTTTCAATATCTATGGCGATATTGATAAGCTCCTCTCCTGAAAGGGGAATGTTCATTTTGCTGCCTCCAATGCCGGTTATGCTCAGTCTTCGGCGTAAAACAGGTCATCGTATAATATCTCCAGTTTCCTCTTGTGCTTGAGCTCCTCTTTGACCAGGTTTTCGCACAGGTGCTTGGCCTCTGTTCCCCGCATTGCACCCATCATATTTGAGTAGAACTCCATGGACTGCTGTTCGCGCTTCATGGCGAAGATGAGCACCTCCTGCAGGTTGGCCCCCTCCAGCGTATCGGGGCTGGCCAGATAGTCGCTGAGCATTAAATTGGGCACCCTTTTGGGGTGCCAGTCCTGCTTTTGCCAGCCTTTATCCTTGAAGTCTTTCAATAGTTGCGAATGTTTCAGCTCTTCAGCGGCCAGCTCTTTGAGCAGCGCCCTGGCACCGGGGTCGTCGGCCTTGCTCTGCGCGCCGATGTAAGCTGCCTGGGCAGCGATTTCCTTGTATATGGCTGTATCCAGCAATTCGGAAAACTCGTCTGGCATTTCTGAACTTCCTCCTGTGTTTCAGCCTTGAGGCTAAATTTCTATCAGTATATTTTCGCCTTCCGCCTTGGCCTGGTAGGTCTTGATTGGCCTGGGGG
>CAYWUK010000041.1:0-5760 GCA_964461475.1 uncultured Dehalococcoidaceae bacterium | reverse complement strand
GATTTCAACATTCTGGCGGCCTTTGCCAGCAGCCCGCTCCAGTCCGTCCAGCGCACCACTCTGCCATCGCGGAGGTCGAACTGGGAACCGTGCCTGGGGCAGGTGACCACCGTGCCATCAAGCTTGCCCTGAGAGAGGTCTCCCCCCATATGCGGGCAGCGGTTGTCCGCGGCGTAGTATTTATCCCCCGCCCTGGCTATGAGGATTTCGTGCCCCTGCACCATGACCTTGCTCATGGTCCCTTCTTTAAATCCGCCGGCTTTGCCTGCTTCAACGAAGTTTCCCATATTGCTCCTTGAGCAGAGGGGTTTATTTAAGAGAAGCCTCTCTTATTTACCCTTCTGCCCTATTAGAGAATCAGGAGATGTTGTTCTCTTTATGTTTTCTGGCGATGGTTGCGGCCAGTTCCTCCAGGGCCTTGTATCCTTCTTCCTGAGGGAGCCCCTTTGCCAGCACTGGCTCGAGCACCTCCACCTTGAGATTGGGAATCATGCCGGCCAGCTGCTCCACGGCCTTGCCTCCCCAGCCGTAAGAGCCGATTATGGAGAGGAACTTGAGCTTTGGCCTCAGCAAATTGGCAAGGAATGCGGCGTGGACGGCGTTGGGGTGTGCCCCGCCAATGACGGTGGGCGTGCCGATAACGACCGTTGCCGCGTCCACCAGTTCCATCGCCAGCTTGCCGATGTCGGTCGCGGTGAGGTCAAACCGTTTTACCGTTACGCCCTTTTCAATCAAGGCCTTGATGAAGTAATCCACCATCATTCTGGTGGTGCCGTGCATTGAAGTATATGGTATCACCACGGTGTTCTTGGGTTGGTCGGAAATCCAGTCATAGTATGCTTTCATAATGAATTCGGGATTATCGTACATGGGGCCATGGCTGGGGGCAATTATGTCTATCTTGTAGCTCTTGAGCTTGTCTATATTCTTCTGTATGTTGCTGCGGAAGGGCATCATGATTTCGGCGTAGTATCTCTTGGCCGACTCGTAGGCCAGCCCTTCATCGCTCACATACAGGTCGGAGGTGGCGAGGTGAGAGCCGAACAAATCGCAGGGGAACAGCATCCTTTCTTCCCTAAGGTAGGTGAGCATGGTCTCCGGCCAGTGTACCCAGGGGAAATGGATGAACTCCAGGGTTCTATCCCCCAGCGAAATGGTGTCTTTATCGTTGACCGTGGTGATTCTCTCCTGCGGAATTGCCACCAGTTCAATGAGCAGGTCTTTGCATTTGGCGGTGCAGATGACCTTTGCCTGCGGGTATTTCTCCAGTATGGTGGGTAGGGTGCCGGAATGGTCCTGCTCCGCGTGGTTGGCGATTACGTAGTCTATGTCTTTAACCCCGAGCTGTTCCAGATTTTCAACGAGCACATGTTCCATAGATGGGTCCACCGTGTCAATAAGGGCTGTCTTTTTACTTCCCTTAATCAGATATGAGTTATAGCTGGTGCCATCGGGTAATGGGATGAGAGAATCAAATAACCTCCTGTCCCAGTCAATGGCTCCCGTTGAGTAAACCTTGGGCCTTATCTCTCTCGGCTTCATTTCACTTCTCCTCAGTATTCTTTCTCCGCGCTTCTTTTCTCGTTAGCTCTCTTTTTTTGACATCAATCTTTCAGCTTGTTAAACTCGCTCTTGCTCGCTCCACAGACGGGGCATACCCAGTCGTCGGGCAGTTTTTCAAAGGGCGTGCCCGGCGGGATGTTACCATCGGGGTCGCCCTTTGCCGGGTCATAGATGTAGCCGCAGACGCTGCATTCGTATTTTGCCATTTTAGATGTTGCCTCCTTTTTCTCTTCTATATAGCTGGGGGCCGTCTTGGGTGTGGTGCCTCGTTTGACCTGGTGATAATAGTCATATGTCATGCACGTTTCGTCGGTGAGGACTTCGGCATTGACAACCTCGCCGATGAAAATGGTATGGGTGCCCACGTCCACCTCCTTGATTACCCTGGCCTCAAGATAAGCGACGGCATGGTCAAGTACTACGGGAGACTGAGTTTCGCCCGTTTTGTAATTGATACCCTTAAGTTTATCGATGTCGCGGCCAGATTTGAAGCCGAAGTGGCCGATGAAGGCCAGGGGCGTGCTCTGGCAGAGCACCGATGCTGAGAAGGCCTTGCTTTCGTTGATGAACTCGTGGGTCAGGTTTTGTTTGTTGATGCTGACGGCCACCGTCGGAGGCTCGGAGGTTATCTGGAATACGGTGTTGGCGATTTGCGCGTTGAGCTTATCCCCTTTCCTCGCGCCTATTACATACATGCCGTAACCCAGCTTATATAAGGCTTTATTATCCATTTCTCACCTCAGGCCGTTTAATTTGCATGGGAATCTGCTAGCCTCCATCAAGGGAGGGGTGCTCTTTCTCAACGAACCATGCCGTCGGGTCTTTGAGAAATTCATAGTAATCAAGGAGAACAAGATAATGTGCCCTTTCCTGGGCGGCGAGGGCTTCGTAGTAGCCCCTTTCGACATCGTACGTAGCCACCCTGGAGCGGCCCTTGTAGAAATCGTATGTCTTATTTTCCATGTTCATCGCGGTCTGTATGGTGTCCAGCTCGGTAGACGGGGCTTTTTTGGCTCCTTTTAGCTCCTCAACCGCCATGGAAAATATCGTTTTCAGCCCTTTGCCACCATCAAGATGGATAACGACCTCAGGCCAGGAGTTTTTTCTCATGACGGCGTCATATATTTCCTCAAACTTCTGCCGGTGCAGGTCTTCTTCGCCGGACAACTTTTGCAGCAGCTCCTTGCCCAGCTCGTTGCCGCTCTGATGGCTGGCTTTAAGGTAATATTCCTTGCCGTCAATCTCCATCTGGATAGCGACTTTCAGCGCCTCCATCGTTTTCTCCTGCTCATTCGCCATTCCAGTTACCTCCCGCTGCGGTTTGAGGCAGCCTGCTATTACACCCTCTATATTAAAAGTATATCACAGTATCGGATTGTCGAGTAACCCCGAGGCTTGACGCTGGTGGCGGAGCGGGGTTAAGATTAGCCATACCCACATATTCGCTGGCGGATGAAATCCATGAAGAACGCCACGGTTATTTACACCAGAAAGAACCACATCGCTCACGTGACCCTTAACCGGCCTGGGACAAAAAACCTCATAAATGAGGAGCTTGCCCTTGGGCTGGAGGATGTTTGCCGCCGCATAAATGAGGATGATGATGTTTACGTGGCCATTCTCGCCGGCGCCGGTGCTGCCTTCTGCATTGGCGGAGAGTCGGAGGTGACAACGAGCGGGTGCAGTCCGGCCGGTGCCATAGCCGGCATTGACCGCCCCGTCATTGCGGCCATCAATGGCGATGCGCTGGGGCAGGGATTGGAGTTGGCCCTCGGCTGCGACATAAGGCTGGCCTCGAAGGGGGCGCGCTTCGGCCTGCCGCAGGTGGCTATGGGGCTTATCCCGATGGACGGCGGCACGCAGCGGCTGCCGCGCATCGTGGGCAAGAGCAAAGCTATGGAACTGCTCTTCACCTCTCAGATAATAACCTCCCACGAAGCGTTTGCGATAGGTCTGGTGAGCAGGGTAGTCCACGATAAGGAGTTAATGGCCGAAGCTGAAGCACTGGCCGAGACCATTGCAGCCAAAGGCCCGATTGCCATTAAGTTTATCAAAGAGGCGGTCAATAAGGGGCTGGACATGACCCTTGAGCAGGGCCTGCGCCTGGAGGCCGACCTTTATTTCCTGCTGCAAACCACTGCCGACAGGACGGAAGGAATCAGGGCTTTTCTGGAGAAAAGGCCACCCCGTTTCAAGGGGGAGTGAGATATGGCTGATTTTGAGACGATCATCTATCGGAAGGAGAATAATGTTGGCCATGTTACCCTCAACCGTCCCCAGGCCCTGAACGCCTATAACATCCGCATGAGAGATGAGCTGTACCAGGTGCTGGGCGCCATCAAAGACGACCCCGAAGTGAAGGTGGCCATTTTCCGGGGGGCTGGAGAGCGGGCGTTCTGCGCCGGGGCGGACCTGACCGAGTTCCTCAGCGCGCCCTCGCCGGTCGTGGCGAGGCAAGTACGCTGGGAGAGGGATGTCTGGGGGCTTTTCCTGAGCATATATAAACCGCTGATTGCCGCCCTTAACGGCTATGTTCTCGGCTCGGGGCTGGAGATTGCCCTCTGCTGCGACATCAGGATTGCTTCTGAAGACGCCCAGTTTGGCCTGCCCGAGCCGGGGCTGGGCATAATCCCGGCGGCGGGCGGCAGCCAGACCCTGCCCCGTGCCATGGGCAGAGCAGGGGCGCTGGGTATGCTGCTGACGGGCAGGTGGATTGGCGCCGAAGAAGCCCTGCGCCTGAAGCTGGTCAATAGCATTGTCCCCCGCACTAGGCTCTTCTCTGAAGCAGAAAAGCTCGCCAAGAAAATAAGGGCGCATGACGGGCTTGCGCTGAGGTATGCCAAGCAGGCGGTCACGCGGGGGCTTGACCTCGGTTTGCCGCAGGGGCTGGAGCTTGAGATGAGGCTCGGGCGCCTTTTGCTGTCGGCGTATAAATCATAGAATCTTCGCCGACCCCGTGTTGATTCTCGTTCGTGATTTAAGTTAGAATATTTTTGACTGTTCATTTTGCTTGGAGGTCGGCCGGCGATGAATACTGCTGAATTTCTCAGCATCTCCGCAGCTATTTGCCCGGAGAGGACTGCCGTAGTCTTTGAAGGCAAGAGGTATTCCTTTCGCCAGTTGCAGGATAGGGCGAACCGGTTGGCCAACGGCCTGGCCAATCTGGGCGTGAGAAAGGGCGACAGGGTGGCGCTGCTGCAGGTCAACTGCAATCAGTGCGTGGAAACGTATTTCGCCGTGGCCAAGCTCGGCGCCATCTATGTGCCGCTGAACTTTCGCGTCAAGGGCAATGAGCTTGCTTATATGCTAGACAGCTCGGAGGCCAAGGCCCTGTTTGTCGGCGACCGCTATACTGATTTGGTTAATTCAATTCGTCCCGACTTAAAAACTGTGCAGCATGTTATAGCAATTGAGAGCAAGCGCGGCGACATGCTCTATTACGAGGATATTATATCGTCCTCCCCGGATGAAGAAATTGCTGCAGATATAGATGACAGCGATACCACCATGCTCATGTACACGGCGGGCACTACAGGCTTCCCCAAGGGCGTGATGCTCTCCCATAACAGCTTCAGCATTTACGTGCTGGAAAACGTCACCCCGGCCGACCCCGACCTGGAGGAGAAGAATATCCTCACCGTCCCGCTCTATCACGTCGCCGGAATCCAGGCGATGATGGCGGCGGTTTACGGTGGCCGCACTTTGGTCATGGAGCGCCAGTTTGAGGCCGGGGAGTGGATGGAGCTGGTGGAGAAGGAGAAGGCCAACCGCGCCATGATGGTGCCCACCATGCTCAAACAATTGATGGGCCACCCCGATTTCGGCAAGCATGACCTGAGCAGCCTTAAGGTTATTACCTACGGCGCTGCCCCCATGCCCCTTGAGGTAATTAAGAGGGCGCTGGAAGTTTTCCCCGGCGTCAGCTTTATAAATGCCTTCGGCCAGACGGAGACGGCCTCCACCATCACCGCCTTGAGCCCGGAAGACCACGTCATCAGCGGCACCGGCGAAGAGAGGGAGAAGAAGCTCAAGCGGCTCTCCTCCATCGGCAGGCCGATGTCTGATGTTGAAATGAAAGTCGTTGACGAAGCTGGAAAGGAACTGCCGCCCGGGGAAATCGGCGAGATTGTGGCCAGGGGGCCGCGGGTGATGACCGGCTACTGGGGAGACGAGGAGAAGACAAAGCAAGTCATGACC